>JAEWZA010000148.1 GCA_023395575.1 Bacillota bacterium | reverse complement strand
GGTTATAGCAGTGTAGGTGCTGTTGTAGGTGCTACTTATCCAAATCAAGCAAAACTTCTTAGGTCAATAATGAAAAAAGCATATATATTAGTTCCTGGTTATGGAGCGCAGGGAGGTACAGCAAGAGATTGTGTGAATTCCTTCCAAAAGGATAGACTTGGGGCAATAGTAAATGCATCAAGAAGTGTAATGTGTGCATATAAATCCGATATTTGGAAAAATGAATATACTGAGCAGAAATTTGCAGAAGCTTCAAGAGCTGAAGTAATCAGAATGAAAGACGACCTTAATTCGGCATTAAATGAAGGTTTAGCTTAAATATTAATTAATCTGGATATAACATTATGTAAAAGTAAATTTCTTATGTGTCATAATAAAATACAATAAACAATTTAATTTATTTATAGATGGTAAAAAAAATATATAGGGGTGTAATATGAAGGCTTTTTTATTACTGGAAGATGGATCAGTTTTTGAGGGAAATAGCTTTGGAATGGAAGGGGATGTAGTTGGAGAGGTTGTATTTAATACAGGTATGACAGGATATCAGGAAGTACTCACAGATCCATCCTATTGTGGGCAAATTGTATGCATGACTTATCCTTTAATAGGTAATTATGGGGTCAACTTAGATGATGTAGAGTCTGTTAGACCTCAGGTTAAAGGCTTTATTGTAAGAGAACTTTGCCAAACTCCAAGCAATTGGAGGTCAATAGAAACTCTAAATGAATATCTTAAGAGAAATGAGATAATTGGCTTAGAGGGAATTGATACAAGGGAACTTACAATAATTTTAAGAGACAAAGGTACTATGAAGGGGACTATAGTTACAGCTGAAAAGCTTACTGAAATTGAAGAAAAGCTGGAAAATCTAAAGAAACATACTATAAATAAACCAGTTCTACAAGTAACTACACCTGAAGTAAAGCATTTTTCAGGGGATGGATATAAGATTGCTCTTGTGGACTATGGTTTAAAAAAGAACATAGTAAGATCATTATTAAATAGAAATTGTGATGTTACTATTTTTCCTGCTACAGCTAATGCAGATGAGATACTGGCTATTAATCCTGATGGTATTATGCTATCAAATGGACCTGGTGACCCACAGGATTGTCAATTTCAGATAGAAACCATAAAAAATCTTATAGGTAAAAAGCCAATGTTTGGAATTTGCTTGGGACATCAGCTTACTGCATTGGCAAATGGAGCAAATACAGAAAAACTTAAGTATGGGCACAGAGGTTGCAATCATCCTGTTAAAGATGTAGAAAAGGATATGACTTATATAACCTCACAAAATCATGGGTATACGATTATAGAGGCTTCACTTAACAAAGAAATAATGAGTGTAAGTCACATTAATATGAATGATGGAACTATTGAAGGAATTAAATATAAAAACGCACCTTTGTTTACTGTACAGTTCCACCCAGAGGCATCTCCAGGACCAGGTGATACAGCATATCTATTTGATGAATTTATTGATATGATTAAAAAAAGCAAATAGCAAGTAGTTAGTATAGAATTTTTACTTTATTAAACATTTTTAGGGTGGAGGAATATTAAATGCCTAAACGTCAAGATATACACAAGGTACTGGTTATTGGATCAGGACCAATTATCATAGGACAAGCAGCAGAATTTGACTATGCAGGAACACAGGCATGTCAAGCACTTAGAGAAGAAGGAATTGAGGTTGTATTAGTTAACAGCAATCCTGCAACAATAATGACTGATACAAATATTGCAGATAAAGTATATATAGAGCCGCTCAAAGCTGAAGTGGTTAAAAATATTATTATTGCTGAAAAACCTGACAGTATATTGCCAACTCTAGGAGGACAAACCGGACTGAACTTGGCAATGGAATTAGCTGAATCGGGTTTTTTGCAGGAACAGGGTGTAAAGCTATTAGGAACAGCAACTGAAGCTATAAAAATGGCAGAAGATAGACAGGATTTTAAGGACACCATGGAACGAATTGGTGAACCTTGCATTGCCAGTAAGGTTGTTACAACTATTGAGGATGCAATAGACTTTGCCAATGAAATAGATTATCCAGTTATTGTTAGACCTGCCTATACATTAGGTGGAACAGGCGGAGGTATCGTAAATAACGAAAGTGAGCTAAGAGAAATTGGTGAGAATGGACTGAGACTAAGCCGTGTTCATCAGGTTCTTATAGAAAAATGCATATCCGGTTGGAAGGAAATTGAATATGAGGTAATGAGGGATAGCAAGGGAAATGTTATTACTGTATGTAATATGGAAAATATAGACCCTGTTGGAGTACATACGGGAGACAGTATAGTTGTTGCACCATCTCAGACTTTGGCTGACAAAGAGTATCAAATGCTTAGAACCTCGGCATTGAAAATAATATCTGCTTTAGGAATACAGGGAGGTTGTAATGTACAGTATGCACTTCACCCCACAAGCTATGAATATGCAGTTATTGAGGTTAACCCAAGAGTTAGTAGGTCTTCAGCATTAGCATCAAAGGCTACTGGCTATCCTATTGCAAAGGTTGCTTCAAAAATTGCTATTGGATATGGTCTAGATGAAATTAAAAATGCTGTTACTGGTAAAACATATGCTTGCTTTGAGCCTACTTTGGACTATGTAGTAGTTAAAATACCAAAATGGCCATTTGACAAATTTGTTAAGGCACAGAGAACTCTTGGCACACAAATGAAAGCAACTGGTGAAGTAATGGCTATAAGCAGTTCCTTTGAAGCTGCACTTATGAAAGCTATTCGTTCACTTGAATTAGGTTTATTTACACTAGAACAGGATGTATACAAGCAGCTTGATGGTAATGAAATTGTGAAAAAGCTTGAGGATGTTAATGATGAAAGAATTTTTGTTATTGCTGAAGCTATCCGCCGTTCAGTTGAACTTGAAGAAATTCACAATATAACTAAAATAGATTACTTCTTCCTTTGCAAGATAAAGGAGCTAGTATTAATGGAAGAAAAACTCAAATCGCTTAAAATTGGTCAGTTAGACAAGGATATATTAAAAAGAGCAAAAAAAATGGGCTTTACGGATAGAATAATTGCTAAATTTACTAATTCATCAAAGGATGAAATTACTGAATTAAGGAAGCAGGAAGGAATTGTTGCAACCTACAAGATGGTTGATACCTGTGCAGCTGAGTTCGAAGCTCAAACTCCTTACTACTATTCAACGTATGACAATTATTCAGAGGTTAAGCCATCAAATAGAGAAAAGATTTTGGTTTTGGGCTCGGGTCCAATAAGAATTGGTCAGGGTATTGAATTTGATTATTGCTCAGTTCACTCTGTATGGGCTTTAAAGGATATGGGATATGAGACCATAATAGCAAACAACAACCCTGAGACAGTAAGTACAGATTTTGATACATCAGATAGGTTGTACTTTGAACCGCTTACACCTGAGGATGTTATTAATATTGTTGAAGCAGAGAAACCAAAAGGAGCTATTGTACAGTTTGGAGGACAGACTGCAATTAAATTGACAAAAACTCTTGATGATTATGGCGTAAAGCTATTTGGAACAGAAGCAAAAAATGTTGATGCTGCTGAGGATAGAGAGAAATTTGATGAGATACTTGAGCAAACAGGTATTCCAAGACCACAGGGAAGAACTATCTTTACACTTGAGGAAGCATTAACTGCAGCAAATGAGTTAGGATATCCAGTGCTTGTAAGACCATCTTATGTACTTGGCGGTCAGGGTATGGAAATAGCCTTCAGTGACAAAGATGTTATTGAGTTTATGGAAATTATTAACAGAACGGTTCAAGAGCATCCTATATTGATAGATAAGTATATGATGGGTAAGGAAATTGAGGTTGATGCTATATGTGACGGTGAAAATATGCTTATTCCTGGAATTATGGAGCATCTTGAAAGAGCAGGAGTTCATTCAGGTGACAGTATTTCTGTTTATCCTTCACAAACTCTTAGTGACAAAACTAAAGCTGTTATTGTTGATTATACTGAAAGATTGGCAAAGGCACTCAATGTTGTAGGTTTGGTGAATATTCAATATGTTTTATACAATGATGAAGTTTTTGTAATAGAGGTTAATCCAAGATCAAGTCGTACAGTTCCGTATATAAGCAAGGTTACAGGTATACCTATGGTAGATTTGGCCACTAAAGTTATGATGGGTAAAAAACTGAGTGACTTTAAATATGGTACAGGCTTGTATAAAGAACCAAAGTATGTTTCTGTTAAAGTTCCTGTATTCTCCTTTGAAAAGCTTCTTGGTGTGGATACCACATTAGGTCCTGAAATGAAGTCTACAGGAGAGGTTTTAGGTATAGCGGACAATTTCCCAGAGGCTCTCTATAAAGGAATTATTGCTTCAGGAATAAAATTACCTAAAAAGGGTGATGGTATTTTAATGACAGTAAGAGATACTGATAAGCCTGAATTGGCAGATATTGCAGAAGGCTTTGAAAAGCTTGGCTTCACACTTTATGGTACAGGAAAGACTGCAAATATGTTAAATCATAAGGGTATTGCAACAAATGCAGTTAAAAAGCTTGATGAGGAGTCACCAAATATTTTGGATTTGATTCAATCGGGGAAAATAGGGTTAATAATTAATACTCCAACAAAGGGTAGAAAGCCTGATAGAGATGGCTTCAAGATAAGAAGAAAGGCTGCTGAAATGTCAATACCATGCTTAACTTCACTTGATACTGCAAATGCTATATTAAAGTGCTTGAAGCTGGGCAAAACTGAGGGTGAGCTGGAAGTATTGAACTTGAGTATTTTCGACTAATTTAAACTTCGCACATAAAAAATCTATTGGTGCGGTAGAATTATCAATGGTTTGTTGCTAACCAATCTTTCGAATGAAAAGTCTAGTTATGCCAAAGTTTACCAATGGATTATTGTTCAGTAAACTAACTAAAGTTATTTGACTTTTCATTTGATATTGCTACCACACCTGATATTACTCGGAATTAAGCAGTATATTCAACTGCGAAGTTTGAGTGCCAGTATGGGTAGTTGTGCAAACAAGAAATATTAGTATGTCAACGGTAAATTGCTTAAAAAGTACTCCCGTGTAGTATATATCTATGGCTCGCTTACGAAATTGACGCTGAAGTAGTTGCGGTTCAGAACAAGCACTTCCGCCGACCGTATAATACTCGACATCCTGTCTTGGCATTATACTCACAGCTACATCCCGTAGCTGTGTCGGCTACAATACTTGTTCTTCACCTACTATTTCTAGCATCAAATTTCTAACCAAGCTTCTCCATCGATATATACTGCACTTACGTACTATTTCTTGCAATAATACATCGGTATACAGAATTGTTGTTTTGCATCAGCTACTTTAAACTTAGTATGGGTGGTTGTGTGAACATAGTACACTTTCAAGTCTCATACAGCCCAAGCATTTTTACCAGTGTTGGTTGAGAATTATAAAAAAGGAGGCGGAGGATAAAAATGTCCAAAGTTTTAAAGGAACAAATTGTTGATATGGAAATGCTTTGTCAGGATGTATTCAAAATGACTATTAAGTCTGAGTATGTTGCTGCAAATGCATTACCCGGGCAATTTGTTAATATTAAATGCGGTGGAATAGATGCTTTGCTAAGAAGACCTATAAGCATTTGTGATGTTGATAAAGCCAAAAACACCTTTGATATTGTGTTTCAGATAAAAGGCAACGGCACAGAAAAGTTATGTCATAAATGTGCAGGTGATGTTGACGTAATGGCTCCTTTAGGGAATCCATTTTTAATAGATGACAAATATAAAAATATATGTGTTGTTGGTGGTGGAATAGGTACTTTCCCACTGTTATACTTGCTCAAGAGCAGTAAAGCAGAAAAAAAGACAGCTTTGTTGGGCTTCAGGACTAAAGCTGCTGTTGTGCTAGAAAACCAATTTAGGGCCGCAGCACAACATGTGGAGATAGCTACTGATGACGGAACATATGGGAACAAGGCTTTTGTGACTGATTTGCTGGAGCAGAGAATACTTGAGCTTAGCAAGCTAGGGCAAAAGCTGGATTTAGTTTATACTTGCGGCCCTACGCCCATGATGCGTAAGGTAGCGGCTATAGCAGAAAAAAACAATATAGCATGCCAGGTTTCAATGGAGCAGAGAATGGGCTGCGGTATTGGTGCTTGTCTGGTATGTGCTTGCAAAACAAAGCAAGGAGAAGATGATTGGGGCTTTAGTCATGTTTGTAAAGACGGCCCAGTATTCTGGAGCACAGATGTATGTTGGGAATAATGGTACTGTACAGCCATTTCCAATACATATATAGCATAGAACGTACTTTCATATTTTCTGGTTGAAAAATGTAGGTGTTCATATTATAAATGGAAAGTTAAGCTGGTACAAAAATTGACCTTTGCTTTAGGAGGCAAAATTAATTATGAATAAAGTAGATTTAAGTGTAAAAATTGCCGGAATAGATTTTAATAATCCACTTATTATGGCATCAGGCACTTATGGCTTTGGAAAAGAATACAGTGAATATGTGGACTTGAATGAGCTAGGAGGTATATCTGTTAAAGGACTTACCTTAAAGGAAAGAAAGGGGAATCCACCACCAAGAATAGCAGAAACTCCTGCTGGTATATTAAATAGTGTTGGATTACAGAATCCTGGTGTTGATGCATTTATCAAGGATGATTTGCCATTTCTGAAACAATATAAAACAAAAATAATTGCAAACATAGCAGGTAATACAATAGAAGAATATTGTGAAATGGCTGAAATTCTTGGGTCTTCAGAAATTGATGGAATTGAGCTTAATGTTTCTTGTCCAAATGTAAAGGCAGGATGTCTAGCTTTTGGAACTACACCAAAGGGAATAGAGGAGATAACCTCTAATGTAAAAAAATATTGCAAGCAACCATTAATAGTAAAGCTAACGCCAAATGTATCTGATATCAAGTCAATAGCGATGGCAGCTGAAGCAGCTGGGGCTGATTGTATCTCATTAATAAATACAATACTTGGCTTGGCTATTGATATACACAAGAAAAGACCTGTTTTGGCAAATAATTTTGGAGGTATGTCAGGTCCTGCAGTAAAGCCAATAGCATTAAGAATGGTTTATGAGGCTGCACATGCAGTAAATATACCTGTTATTGGTATGGGAGGGATTTCTAGCAGCGATGATGCAATTGAATTTTTACTGGCAGGTGCATCAGCAGTAATGGTAGGAACTGCTAATTTTGTAAATCCATTATCTCCAATCGAAATAAAAAAAGGAATTGAAAAATACTTAAATAGATATAATTATAATAGTATATATGATATCATTGGAAAACTAGAGCTTAATTAATTATGATACGAATGCCATTTGTAAGTGATACATATGCTATCGCAGGGTAATAATAATTTATATGAAAATTAAAACATACTGCTATCAGATTTGATATAATTAACTAAAACCTAGAATATATGTCGCTGTGGAGGTAACATGAAAACAAGGCTGATATTTGTACGACATGCAGAAGCAGAAGGTAATTTACAAAGAGTATTTCATGGATGGTATGATAGTAAGATTACTGAAAAAGGTCATAAACAGGCTAAGAAGGTAGCCGAAAGACTAACAGATATTCCTATTGATATAATATATTCAAGCAGTTTGACTCGTACATTACAGACAGCTCAGTATATTGCAGATGTAAAGCAGCTTCCCATAATTCGAACTGATAAGATGAAGGAAATAAATGGTGGAGATTGGGAGAATATATCATTTGATGATATTCCTAAATTATATCCTAAGGAAAACTATACTTGGGAAAATGAGCCTCATCTTCATCAGATGCCAAATGGTGAGAGTACCGTTGAGCTATATGAGAGACTTATAAAAGAAGTAAAAAGCATCGTGTCAAACAATTTGGGAAAGAACATTTGCATTGTAACACATGGTGGAGCTATACGTACAATGCTGTGTAGATTTTACGGATGTCCACTTGAACATATGAAAAATATATATTGGCATGATAATACATCTGTTACTGTGGTTGATTATGATAATGAAAAAGATGTTTTTGAGGTATTGATGGAAGGCGATGCCGATCATCTTGATTTTGAATTGAGTACAGTTCAGAATCAACAGTGGTGGCAGGAGTTTATGGAAGAAAAAAGAAGGCAAAAGAAGCTGAGTGATTTTTGATAATTTCTGATCCAGAGCTTGAAAAAGAAATTTTCTTCTCAGTTTACTAGAGGAAAATAAACTAGCGTTTCAGCGATTTATATATAATGAAAAGATTTTTGGAGGAGATAAAATGGATAATAATAAGCTAATTACTTGGCTTTTTAAGACAGATGCAGTCAGAGTTTGTCCTGAAAATAAACCTTTTTGGTATACATCATCTAAAATAGGTCCCTACTATATAAACACACACTTTTTATATGGAAGTGAAGAGAAAGCAAATAGCTTGCTTAAAGTCATTGATGTTTGCAAGGAAAACAAAATGGAGTGCTCAGAGGTTATTCTAGAGCTTGCATACAAGAACTTTGAATCAGATGAAATATATAGGGGTCTCATTTCATCAATGTGTGATTATATTAAAGAGAACATAGACTTGTCAAATATAGACTATATATCAGGCGGAGAAAGAAGAGACTGGTTCTTTTCATTAATAATTGCCAATATATTAAAATTACCTCATATAACAATATTTAAAGATTTGTCAGCTGTTTTATATCAAAATGGTACTTCTTCTGAAATAAAGGATATAAATAATGCAAATGTACTACATATAGCTGATATTATTACGGAAGCATCAAGCTATGTAAGAGCATGGATACCTGCTATTTCTGCATTAAATGGAAATTTGAAATATAGTCTTGTTGTTATTGACAGGCTACAGGGTGGTGCAGATAAGCTAGAAAGCGCTGGAGTTGCATCACATGCTCTGATGAAGGTAAATGAAGATTTGTTTGATGGCGCGTTAGAGGAAGGACACATTACAGCAACCCAGCACCATATGCTAATGAAATATTTAGATGATCCAACAGAGACAATGAGGTCCTTTTTAAAGGAACACCCAGAGTTTTTAGAGAATTCATTGAAATCAGATCCTAAAACAGCGGAGCGTGCAAAAATTTGTATTGAACAAAATATATATGGATTATAAATCAACATTTAAGTAATTTAACAATTTTAAATAAGTAGTGTAAAATTAGATATTTAAAGTAAATATAGGAGTTTCTTAAAATACTTTTACAAGTAATTTAAGGGCTCTTTTATTTTGTTAATTTAAAATAATTCAAAAATTGGAGTATTATTAAATGTTTGTTAAGAAAGCAAATAATTAAAATTGAGAAAGGGCTGTTTTATAAAATTCTTTTTTTCTTAATGGGGACAATATTGATGATAATAAAAATAATTAATATTTAGATTCAAATAATTGTTAAAAATTTTGTTTTATTAGTAATAGTTAAGAAGTGTATATCATATATTATTTCGAGGTGATTAAGTATATGGATAACATAATAGAAAAACAAAAAAAAAGTACAGAGTTAAATGAAGGCGATCGCAAAGTACTATATAAATACGCTAGTCATCATTCTGAAAGAGTTACACAATTACAAAATGTAGAAGACAATAAAACGCTTAACAATAGTATTAGTTATACAGAAAAGCAGTATTATTATTAATATTGCTTTCTAAATAATGCTAAATATTGTAAGAATTATATCTGAAAAATTTTGTATTTATTTATTTTCAGGATTATGTGGTTTACAACATTAAAAAAATAACTACAAAGGATGATAGTGATTATGACTAAAAAAATGTTAGCGATGGTGTTAGCAGGTGGAGGAGGCGAAAGATTAAAGCCTCTTACAAAAAAATTAGCGAAACCTGCAGTACTTTTTGGTGGCAAATATAGAATTATTGATTTTGCTTTAAGTAATTGTATTAATTCAAATATATATACAATTGGAATTGTTGTTCAGTACGAGCCATTAGTTTTAAATTCCCATATAAATTCAGGCGGTATTTGGGATATGCATAATGGCAGAGGACAAATAACAATACTTCCTCCATATATGAACGAAAAAGGAGGCTGCTGGTATAAAGGAACTGCAAATGCTATATATCAAAATCTTGAATATATAGATATGCATAATCCAGAATATGTTATTATACTTTCGGCGGATCAGGTATATAAAATGGATTATTCTAAAATGCTTGATGAGCATATAAAAAAGTCTGCAGATGTAACGGTTGCAGTTACAAGTGTTGAATGGAAAGAAGCAAGTAGATTTGGTATTATGGAAGTAAATGACAATGGTAAAATAATTAAGTTTGAAGAAAAGCCAAAAGAACCAAACAGTAATCTTGCATCTATGGGAATTTATATTTTTAATACTGATTTTCTTAAGAAATGTCTTATAGAGGATGAAAAGGATGATAATTCATCAAATGATTTTGGAAAGAATATTATTCCGAAGCTAATGAACTCAGATGCTAATGTTAATTCATACAAATTTGATGGATATTGGATGGATGTTGGAACTGTCAACAGCTTTTGGAAAGCACATATGGATTTACTGGAAGAAGACAATAAATTGAATCTTTATGATCCTTCTTGGAAGATTTATTGCGAACATATTGCTGTACCGCCGCTATATATTAATCATACCGCTAAGGTAAATTCTTCAATGCTTGGTGAGGGCTGTTATATACTTGGAGAAGTAAATAACTCGGTTATTTTTCCAGGTGTATTTGTTGGAAGAGGAGCTATTATAAAAGATTCTGTTATTATGTCCAATGTAAGAATAGAGGGTAATGTTACTATCAACAGAACAATTGCAGGCAGTAATTCTTGGATAAAATCTGCAATAATTACTAATGAAAAAAGCTCAAATGATAAAATTTACTATATTGATGAGGGCCAGATTATTGAATAGATAAAGTTGGTTATTGAAAAGTAGCAAGTTTTATGTATAATTCTATTATGTAATTTAGATGTAAAAAGGTCAATTACTGAATATATCGAAGTAAGAAAATGCGTTGGTTTTCAGGTTTGGCATTTTAGCTGTCAAAAAGCAGTTGGAGTGATTAGATGAACAATAAATTATTTATAGCGTCAGTGGTATTAACAATGGGTGTAGCAGCATTTTTATGTTACAATTATATTGTTTTTCATGACGCTTTTTTCTTTATTAAAAGAGAAGTGGTTATTGATAAAGTTGTTTGTGAAGGTGATATAGACAATGACGGAATATCTGATATGGAGGATATTGTACAGGGAGCGAGGTTAGAAATATTAAATAAATCAAAGTATCAAAGCAACTATTATGAAGGAGGGTATCCCCCTAAAACAGAAGGAGTTTGTACTGATGTCATTTGGAGAGCTCTAAAGAATGCAGGCTATGATTTAAAATCAAATATGGACAAAGATATTTCAATGAATACTAAAGATTATATTAAAGGAGTAGTAATTCCTGATCCCAATATTGATTTTAGGCGTGTTAAAAATCAACATGTTTTTTTTGAGAAGTATGCTGCTAGCTTTACAACAGAGATTAAGCCTTATAATATAAAGAATTTATACCAATGGCAAGCAGGAGATATTATAGTTATAAGGAATAGTGATCATGTAGCTATAGTGTCTGATAAAAGAAAGAAAAATGGAGTTCCATATATTATACATAATTCAAGTACTTACCCAATGGAAGATGATTTATTGTTAAAATGGAGTAAGGACAATCGAATAGTTGGTCATTACCGTTTTCCTATTCCGAAAAATTTAATAGAGTAGATGGTAATGTTTTGTGTTACAATTTAGGAGAATTAACAAGATATGTTTCTAAGGAGGAATGAGCTATATGGCGACAGTAAAAACAAATGTGATGAGGATATTAGATAGTGCACATATACAGTACAATACATATACTTATGATAATAAGGATGGTGCAATTGATGGTGTATCTGTAGCTGAAAAAATTGGACAACCTGTTGAAAGAGTGTATAAAACACTAGTTACCAGAGGAGCTAGCAAAGCTTTTTTTGTTTTTGTAATCCCTGTAAGCAAAGAGCTTAATTTAAAGGCTGCAGCTAGATCGGTTGGAGAAAAGTCTATTGAAATGATTAGGATGGATGAAATTAACAAAGTAACAGGATATATCAGAGGAGGATGCTCTCCAATTGGTATGAAGAAGGATTATAAAACCGTATTAGACAGTTCATGTGAAAACATTGAAACAATCATATTTAGTGCAGGTAAGATTGGTTTTCAGTTAGAACTGCCTCCGCAGACCTTGATAAGCTTTATAAAAGCTGAAGTGGCTGAAATTACTGAGTAACTTCAATATCAAAACTTCTTAAATGCGAAAAATACAGCACCGATAATGCAAACAAATGATAATAAATAATTAAGCTAAAGCTCTCTTTTAAGTATAAAACTGAAAAAACACCGAAAACTACAAGAGTAATGGCTTCTTGAATAATTTTTAGCTGAGCAGTATCAAAATTTTTTGATGCTATTCTGTTTGCTGGTATCATAAAGCAATATTCAAAGAAAGCAATGCCCCAACTTATCAAGATAATTATAAATAAAGGCATTGTAGCATTTTTAAATTTTAAATTGCCATACCATGCAAAGGTCATAAAAACATTAGATACAACTAGTAGTAAAAAGGGCCAGTATTTCATTATTAAGTACATATGTAAAACCTCACTAGTAAAAACTAAATATTTATTTATAAATCACAAATATCATTATAAGCTAATATTAGAGTTTTTCAAGTAAAATATGCAACAAAATAACAGCGCTGGAGGAAAAAAATGAGAAGAAGCAAAATTATTAGTGCTATTACAATATTAAGTGTTCTTTTTACGCTACTTACCGGCTGCGCTTCAGACCCTGTAGCAGACGATTTAACAAACTACATGAATAATCAAATGCAAACTGTTTCAAAAATCCAAAACACATATTTAACATTGTTGAATGATATTAGTGACTCTGAAGACGCTGATGTCCAAACTGTTATTACAAAAATACAGGAGGAAGTGCTACCTAGTTCTGATAAACTTATAGCCGAGGCTAAGAAAATAGTTCCTGCAACAGTAGAGATAAAAAATCTTCACAATAAGTATATAGCAGCTATGATTAAGCAGAACAATGGATTAGCTATGATGCTTGAAGGACTTAAAAGCAGCAACAATGAAACTGTAGCAGCTGGAAGCAAAAAAATAACAGAAGCCAATTCCGAGTATGCTCTGTTTATAAATGAATTGAATGCTCTTGCTAAAGAGCATGGGTTGGTCGTTCAGAATTAATTTTCTATATTCTCAACTATTATCAAAAAAATATAGCCTATTTAGTTCAGCAAATCTATGTTTGCTGTCAGTATAATTGCATTATTAGCTATGGTTCATTTGCCACCAGCTAATTTATGCAATTATTTTTTTATTTTTCAATTATAAGTTGACCTAATAGTACTGGGAAAGTAAGTGAATTTAAATAAAAACTAGAAAGAATATTTGGTTTGTCGAAAAGTTTAGAAATATATGTCGCAAATATATGCAAAATGTCGAAAACGTATTGATAAAAAGTCGAATATGGTATAATATTAGAGTTAATAAGATAATAATAAATTCTAACTAACCATGTACATAATTTGTCTTACTAAAGTCAATTAAAAACTAATAAAAAAAGTTATTCCTATGTCGAGATAAACTCGAAAGTGAACTTAGTGTAATTAAGGTATCAATTATCTAAATAACTAAGGATGACAGCACAAATTGTGCGACAGATAAGCTCAAGAATAAATTATTTGTAATTGAGTGAGTCAATTACTTAAGAAATAAGGATGATAGCAATAGTTGTGTGACGAGATTTGCTCGTAAACAGAATTTTGTAATTAAGGACTTATGAGAATTGACTTTTTTACTATTGAGAAGACTATTATAGAAACATGAGGTAAACATATATGAGAGTAAAAAAATTTTCAAAGGTACTTATAGCAGTTTTTACAGTATCTATTTTAGTTGCTATGTTGCATTTACTTGCCAATAATATTATTAAACAAGAAAACACTCGTGTAACAGACATAAATAGTAGTTCCATGAATAAAGTTGCATTGTATAGAGTAGCGCCAATTGAAACAAATAAAAAGACATTTTTTACTGAATATAAGGGACAAACTATTAGCATTTTTATTTTTACATCACTTCTAATCCTATTTATTTCAGCAATAGCGTACAGAAAGAAAACAAGACGTATGAAAGAACAGCTATTAATTGTAAAAACTGAATTAGCCAGTGTAAATAGTAAGCTGCAAGCAGTACATAATGAAATAAAGCTCAAAAGAGATGAAATTGAAGTGAGTCGTGAAAAACTAATAGAAAGCGAGGAGAAATATGCTCATCTTGCTTATCATGATGTTTTGACTGGTTTACCAAATAGACAATCGCTTTACGAAAATGCTTCTCAGCTGTTTTCAGATTTGCCTGTAAAAAAAGCAGCACTTATATATATTGATATGGACAATTTCAAATATATAAATGATACAATGGGGCATGATTTTGGGGATGAATTAATAAAGCAAGCAAGTGAAAGAATTTCAACTAATATTGATGACAAGGGGATTCTTTATAGAATAGGCGGAGATGAATTTGTTATTTTACAAGCTATAGATGAAAAAGAAGCAGAAAGCTTAATGGGAAGAATTTTATATAGCTTTAGAAAAGAGTTTGTAATAAAAAGCAATTCTATACATATCAGCCTTAGTATTGGATTAGCTATGTATCCCGAGCATGGAGATAATATAAGTAAATTGATGAAAGCTGCAGATATAGCTATGTATACTTCTAAAGAGAGTGGAAAGAACAGATATGAAATTTATCAAAATAGTATGAATGTAGCTTTTAATGAGAGGATGAACTTGGAAAAGTACTTGCATGTAGCAATGGAAAAGCAAGAATTTGAATTATATTATCAGCCACAGGTAGATTTGAATAATGGTAAGATAACAGGACTTGAGGCATTGTTAAGATGGAAGAGTCCGGAGTTAGGAAATGTATCTCCAATGGATTTTATAAAGGTTGCAGAAGATACTCATTTAATAATTCCTCTAGGTGAATGGGTACTAATTCAAGCCTGTGAATTCTTAAGTCAATTACATAGAAGTGGATATCCCAACATGGCAATGTCAGTTAATATTTCGCCAATTCAGATTTTACAGGAGGATTTTACTGATAAAGTAATAAAAATTCTTAAATATTTTAATATTGCACCTATGTGTCTTGAATTAGAATTGACAGAAACACTTTTAATTGAATCCTTTGAAAATGTTTATAAAAAACTGCAGATGCTGAGCGACATAGGAATACGAATTGCACTAGATGATTTTGGTAAGGGGTATTCATCGCTGAATTATTTGAGGCAGCTGCCAATACATACTTTAAAGATTGATAAGTGTTTTATAGATAATGTTTCCTTTGATACTGAAAGTACAACTATTACTAGACATATTATTTCAATGGGTAAATCAATGGGATTGTCTGTTGTTGCTGAAGGAGTAGAAGTACAAGGACAATTGGACTATTTAAAAAAATATCAATGTGATAAGATGCAGGGATATCTTTTCTCAAGACCTTTACCAAAAAGTGAAATAGTAAAATTGGTTAAGTCAGCAGGACTAAAAATAGAGTCTGTACAAAGAGGAGCATAGATTATATCTATGCTTTCTTCATCGCATAGGAATTATATGTAAAAGGGCTTACAAAAATAATTGAATATTATTTTTAGTAATATATGAAATATAATTATTTGTTTATGTAGATAATAATTCTAATGGCCCGCGAAGGTTTGAACTATAATTGATTTTAGTTATATATAGAAGCCAATGTGATAAAGCTAAAAAATATGAGTACTAGCAAATGTGAGGTATGTAGGATACAAGAATGCAATATAATAAAATGAGGTGAGAGAATGAGTGACGAAGTTTGTAACTGCGGAAGTACAAATTGTGAAAGTTGCGGAGGTACATGTTCTGCAGGTGGCTGTGGAAGCGAAGTACAAAGTTCTATTGAAAAAACCCATGAGCTTAATTCCATTAAAAGAGTGATTGGTGTCGTTAGTGGGAAGGGTGGAGTAGGAAAGTCACTAGTAACATCTACTCTAGCAGTAATGATGAGGAAAAAGGGATATAACATCGGTATTTTAGATGCAGATATAACAGGACCTTCTATTCCTAAAGTTTTTGGTATTAATGATAGGATAAAAGGAAGTGACGAGGGAATGTACCCTCAAAAATCAAATAATGGAATAAGTGTTGTGTCAGTAAACCTTCTGCTTGATAAAGATGAATCTCCGGTTATATGGAGAGGGCCTGTAATTGCTGGAGTTGTAAAACAGTTCTGGACTGATGTAATCTGGGGTGATATTGATTATTTATTCTTAGATATGCCTCCTGGTACAGGAGATGTTCCACTGACAGTATTTCAATCTATACCTTTAGATGGAATTATAATTGTTACTTCTCCACAAGACCTTGTTTCAATGATAGTTAAGAAGGCATATAATATGGCTAAAGCAATGGACATACCTGTTTTAGGTATTGTTGAAAATATGAGCTATATCAAATGTCCTGATTGCGGTAAAAACATTAAAATTTTTGGAGAAAGTAAGATAGATGCTATAGCAGAAGAACTAGGAATAAAGGTATTTGGTAAGATTCCTATTGACCCAGCTGTAGCAGAGCTGTGTGATAAGGGATTGGTAGAGAAGATAAACAATAACTATCTATCTGATGCGGTAGCAACAATAGAAAAGAAATTAGGAGTTGGAAAGTTGATAAGAACATTAAGAGTTGCCATTCCAACAGATGGAACTAACATAGCTTCACAATTTGGAAAGTGTGAAAACTTTACGATATTTGACATAGAGAATAATAATATAATGAACAAATCTATCATAAGTACAGATGGAAACTTACATGGATTACTTCCAACTTTTCTTTCAGTAAAAGGCGTTAAGGCCGTAATTATTGATGGGATAGGTGATGGTCCAAAGAATAATCTAATAAAAAATAATATAGAAGTTATATCTGGAATAAGTGGAGATATAGATCATGCTATAAGAGCTTATCTTGATGGGACTTTACCATCAAATTGATGCTATGAATGAAAAACTGTAATAAAAATATAAATAAAAAAGCAAAAGAAATAGTGTTTTAAAAAAAATGTTATAAAAAGTAAGCCTTGTTTTAAATACAGAGCTTACTTTTTTTTGTTTATTATGTAATAATATAACTATAATTATATACCACTAATAGAAGGAATTAGAACATTTATGTCGAATTGTCTGAGTGGGAATATTATGGGAGTATTAATAGGTTAATAGAACTCACAATTATAGTTATAATGTCGGGTTATAATGAGGCAAGAAAAAGTCCTCCACTTTTATATGTGAAGGATACAACTTTGGTTTTTAGGAGGTGAGAATATTTCCTGCCTCGATTACAAGCCACTGATGTAATGAAATTTTTATATAATCAAAAAATTTTATTTTGAATCAGGCGTTATAATAAAATTAGTACACTTAAAAGGAGAACATCAATATGAAAAGTTTTAGGCTAAAAAACATTAAAGGCTTTATAGATACTGGCGAAATTGAGATTAAGCCTATTACAGTTTTTGTAGGTGAAAATGGCTCTGGGAAAAGTAGCATTTCTAAGTTCCCATTAGTTTTGAAGCAAACATTTCTTGATGCCACGTCAGTACCTGTGCTGTTTTATGGAAGCTCCATTGATTATGGTAATTATGAAGATGTTGTTTATAACCATAGGAAGGGAGAAGCAATAGAGTTTGAAGTAGTATTCAGCTACAATGAATTTAGAAGGTCTAGCCTTAGACCATTAATTGTACAAGATCAATTTGATAAATTTATAGACTCTGATATGATTTTAAAAGCAAGTATATCACACAAGGATGGAAAACTTGTGGTAAACGAATTTATTCTGAGTTTAACTTCAAGAGAGGAACCTATTGTAGAGTTTACCTCAAATGATTATACAAGCAGTCTAATATTTAATATTAATGGGTATGAGGAACATTTAATTGATCCAGATGAGTATTTCTTTGATAAGTTCATTCCAGATATAAGATGTATGCTGGATACGTCCAATACTGAGAAATTAAATAACCCAAAATATAACAGTAATTTGGAATTAGCATCTCAGATATGCAATACCCTTCAAAACTATTTTAGTATGCTAGCAAATAAAATTTTTTATATAGACTCATTAAGAAAAACACCTGAGCGGTACTTTAGGTATACAGATAGCATTGTCGATTCTGTGGGAAAATGTGGAGAGTATACCTCAGTTATATTGGGGCAGGATTACAGGCATGGTAAGAGTATAATCAATAAGGTATCAGATTGGTTATCCACTTATATGAATTTTTCTCTTGATATTGAGGATTTAGAGGGTCAGTTATTTAAAATAATGATTCGTGATTTAAAGACTAATGCAAGAAACAATATTGTTGATATGGGTCAGGGATTATCTCAACTAATACCTATTTTAGTACAGACATTTATTATTAAAAATAATAAAGAAAGTTCAAGGATTAGCAGAACTCCGAATTTTACTGTGGTAGAACAGCCGGAGCTTTATTTACATCCTTCAGCACAGGATTGCCTAGCTGATTTGTTTGTTGAAACAATTAAAAATAATAATGAGAGTTTCTTAATTGAAACACATAGTGAACATATGATTCGTAGATTAATTAAATTAATTGATGCTGGTACATTATCAAACGATCAAATTGCTATATATTTAACAGAGAAGGATTTTAGCGGAAATAATAAGATTAGAAAACTAAATATGAATGAGTTTGAAAAAGTAGTCAGTTGGACAAAAGATACTTTTTCGCAAGGCAGCATAGAAACAGATGAGCAGAAGGTAATTAGCCTCAAGAGAAAGTAGGTCTTGTAGAATATCTTGCAATCAAGTGTTATGCCAATTATTCTGAAATGTTTCATTTATGATTGGTGATTTGTAGTTATAATACATTTTGATACATATGCTAGATTAAGTTGTTTATATTAATAGGACGAATTCTGTTATGGACAGGATTTTGTCCTTTTTATTTAAAATCTAAGTTGTACTCGCGTACTAGTAAAAGCGATGATTAGATATTTGTTAAATTAGTATTGGTTCGTCATAGTTAATTATACCGTGGTTTGTTGCCAAAATAATTAATTGAACTAGTGATGTCATAATCTAGAGGAAATAAATAATTCGTGTAGAATATACAATAAATAGGGCTTAAAGAAGTTGCCGATTTTTTGTTTCAAATCACAAGTGCTTTATGACAGTATGTGTAATGGATTTGTCAAAGGGGAACATTAAGGCTGTTGTATTCTTGATATGTATTATTTCTTTTTTTGCAACAGCTCCATTTATAAATGTTTTACTAAATTTTAGTTCCCAAATGGGAATAGGAGGTTAATATGAGTAAAGAAAAGAGAATTCTGGTTAATCAGGAAAATGAGATACCTTTTCACAATGGTATGGATTATTGTGTTGGGACGGGACGAATGTATTTAGCACTGCACAAGGAATACTATGAACAGTTAAAGCTTGTACAGGATACAATAGGCTTTAAATATATTCGAGGACATGGCTTGTTCTTTTCTGATATGGCCATTGTTAATACCTATAAGGATGAATTGGGTAGAGATGCTGTTGAGTATAATTTTACCTATCTAGACAGGGTTATTGACAGTTATTTAAGCCTTGGATTACGGCCCTTCTTGGAACTGGGGTTTATGCCGGAGCATATGGCTTCTTCTGGAGAAACTACTACATTTGCATGGAAGGCAAATATTACACCTCCTAAAAACCACAAGGACTGGACAGATATGGTTCAGGCAACTTTGAGACATCTCATTGAACACTATGGAAGGGAAGAAGTGTTGCAATGGCCTATTGAGGTGTGGAACGAACCAAATCAGACAGATTTTTGGAAGGATGCCGATATGCAGTCTTATTTCACACTATATGAGCACTCTGCACTGGCTATAAAAGAAGTTGATCCAGATTTTATTGTTGGTGGTCCTGCAATTAGTGGTCAATTGGATGAGATTTGGATGAGTTCTTTTCTGGAATATGTTCGTGATAAGAAGCTTCCTTTGGATTATGTATCAAGACATAATTATGTACCCTTTCCTCCTGATAAAGTGGAGCGTTATTCATATGTAAAGCTTTGTGATATTGATTTTTGGTTTGAGTCGTTAGATAAAACAAAAGCAATAATTGAAAGTTTTCCAGAATTTAAAGGAATTGATATACATATTACAGAATACAGCACTTCATATTTATCTAATTGCACAATCCATGATACCAACATAAATGCAGCTTATGTAGCCGCTATTTTATCACGTCTAGGAGATAAACATGTATCATATACTTATTGGACCTTTGGAGATGTTTTTGAGGAAAAAGGTGTTCCTTTCACTCCGTTTCACGGTGGTTTTGGAATGGTAGCCAATAATTGTATTCCAAAGCCTACTTTCTGGACATTTGCATTCTATAAAAAACTTCAGGGAAAATGTGTGCATCGTTCTGAGGAGGCAATTATTATGCAATTGTCAAATGGGAGCTATCGTGGAGTTTTGTGGAACATAGATTTTAATTATGACGGGGAAATAATGGAGCTTGAGCTGCAGTTACCAGTAAAATATGATGAGTATTGCTTAATTACAAAAACAGTTGATGAAGAGTGCTGCAATCCTCTAAAACTCTGGCATGACATGGGAGAACCAGCAAATTTATTACCTGAACAGACGGCTCTTTTAAAAGAACACGCTGTTCCGCTAGTAAAATCAGAAGTTATTGTACCAACAAAATCAAAAGTAGAAATAAAAATAACGCTAAAGGCTAACGCAGTTGTTTATTTTGAGTTAAACAGCGTAAAAAGAAGTAACGATCGAGGACATTCATATCAGAGAACTATAAAGGGAGAGCTATAGTATAAAAGGATTTAACTTTCTCTAAATATAAATAGCTTATAAAATCTGAGAAATAAAAGTTTTTATAATTGTTCTGGTTTTATTTAATAAATTTGTGGTATATTTAATAAAAGTCAGACTAATTAAACTCATAAATACAGCATAAAAAAACTTATAAGATAAAACTACACACTAGTTTGAAAGGTTAAGTTTTTAAGTTAACTGACTTTATAAAATAACTAAATTATTAAATCTAGGAGGAATACTATATTGAGTAATTTAAAAGGTTCAAGAACAGAAGCAAATTTAAAAGCAGCATTCGCTGGTGAGTCTATGGCTCATAACAAATATTCATACTATGCATCAAAAGCAAAAAAGGAAGGGTATGAGCAAATAGCTGCACTATTCACAGAAACTGCACATAATGAAAAGGAGCATGCGAAAATCTGGTTCAAGCTTTTACATGACGGCGGTATTGCAGACACTGCTACAAACCTTAAGGATGCAGCAGAAGGCGAAAACTATGAGTGGACTGATATGTATGCAAATTTTGCTAAAGAAGCAAAAGAAGAGGGCTTTAATGATATAGCTCGTCTATTTGAAGGTGTTGCTAAAATTGAAAAAGAGCATGAAGAAAGATACTTGGCATTGTTAAAGAATGTTGAAGGAAATACTGTATTTATTAAAGGTGAGAAGGTTATATGGCAGTGTGCAAATTGCGGACATATTCATATTGGACAAAGTGCACCTAAAATCTGTCCTGTTTGTGCTCATCCACAAGCTCATTTCCAGTTACAAGCAAAAAATTATTAAGATTGGTAATGTTAAATAATAAAGAAGAGTCCAAGCCGAAATTTTTATATCGGATATTGGATTCTTTTTTTATTGATAATACTAGTATGATATTATAATATAATATATAGGATGTAGAATTTACTAAGAACCAATATACAGCCATTAGAAAGGTATCAAAAAAGTTATCATTATATATGAATATAAACGCTAAATGGAGGTTTTTTTGAGAAAATTAAGATACTTACTGACCATAGGGTTACCTTTAGCAATATTTATTTTTATTATGATTATGGTAGTTAACCAAAATACAGATGAATTTGACAACTATGTGTATTATAAACTTTCAAAATTTATAACACCTGGTTTAACAGAGATTATGAAGCTTATTACTTTTTTGGGATCATCTGAATTCTTAATGTATTTAGCAGGAATATTCCTTATCTTTATATTTGTAAATAAAAAGTGCTCCTTTACTATTTCAATGCTTATTATAAATCTCATACTATCAGCAATACTAAATGAAGGTATTAAGCATATTATTCAAAGAAGTAGACCTGATATTTTAAGGCTTATAGATATTCATGGATATAGCTTTCCGAGCGGACATTCAATGGTTTCTATGAGCTTTTATGGACTGCTTATTTTATTATTACTTAGAAATTTTAAATCAAAATGGAAATACTTTTTAATATCATCATTTGCAACATTAATTCTATTTATCGGATTTAGCAGAATTTACTTGGGGGTGCATTTTGCAAGCGATGTTTTAGGTGGCTTTAGTTTTGGAATTGCATGGATAGCTGCTTTTAGCGCTGTTATTGATCTGGGGTATAAGAAATATAAGTATGACAATGGTTAATAGTGTGCTAAAAACGACATTGTAGCGGGTTTTCAGCAAAAAAACTTATAGCTTGCTGAACAATTTTAAACATACATGAATACTGATTTTGTGATTACTTTCGAATTAAAAGTCGAGCCGTTCTCAAGGATTAGAGGCTTGTTGTTTGGTAAACTTTATTTGACTTTTTAATTGATATTGCTACCACACCTGATATTAATAGGCTTTAAGAAGTATATTCAACTGCGAAGTTTGTGTTAGAACGCAAGTTGATATTTTTGACTGAAAAATATGTGAATATAAATTGCTAGATGCATGGAAATAAATGATATAATTAAAGGTGGGAAATAAATGAGATTAATTGATTTGTCACAGACCATTGAAAACGGTATGCCGGTATATCCTGGGGATTCAAGCTTGAAATTGGTACAAACTCGGGCTTATAGTATAGATAAATATAACAATCACAGTATTGAAACTGAGATGCATATAGGAACTCATTTGGATGGGCCAATGCATATGCTAGATATAAATAAATATTTATGTGACTTTGGCTTGGAAGACTTTTGTGGCAAAGGGTGCATAATTCGCTCTCAGAATGAAAGCTTGATAAAGCTCAAAAAATCCCACTCAGATATAGTTAATGGTAAAGAAATTGTCCTGCTTCATACTGGAATGGACAAATACTATGGATTGGAAGATTACTATTCTAAGCATCCTATATTAGATATGTCTTTTTGTGAAATGTTGATTAGAAATAAAATAAAGATGGTTGGCATTGACATGCCCTCACCAGATAGATTTCCATTTGATATTCATAAATACTTGCTAAGCCACGGTGTTTTAATATTGGAGAACCTGACTAATTTGGATAAAATTAATGAGGAGGATAATTTTGAGGTAATGGCTTTTCCGATGAAAATTAAGTCGGATTCATGTATGGTGAGAGCAATTGCCAGAGTTATATAAAAATCTTAGAATTAAAAAACCTCTGTAGAGGTTGACTTAAATGTATTACAAAGACTGCATAAAATATATTATCATTATTTTAGAATGTGGAGACAATAATCGATGATTTAGTTAAGAGAGTTAAAGTATATAATAAAGAAAAAGAGCTAAGCATGCCCATGCTGGGTTGCCTGTAAAATTAGTATATAGTGAAAATAAGGAATAAAAATAAAGAACTCTTAAAAAACAATACCAAATCATAATTAAAAGGTATATAATACTATCGTCTGATATAATCGGATTTAGCCGTTATTGACTTTTTACATAGAGGATTTAGGGAGGAAACTTATGCCAGAATTAAAAGATGCACAAATAAGAAGAAAAGAGCTTGAACAAAAAAAGAGGAAAGAAAAGCTCGAAAAAGAATTTGCAAATGAACAAGAGCTCCAAAACAAGATTTTTACTACAGTTGAAAAGTATGCAGATTCAATAAGTAAAGCTCAAATAATTATTGATGGGAAACTGCAGTCATTATATATTGGTTTGATAGACAGTGACAAAAGGGAGCATAAAACTGTATTGTTGTCATCTGAGGATTATAAGGCATTGTTTAGCCAGATAGATTCAACAGAAGGTGCAATAATAAAAAATAATCTTTTTGGATATGTTGATAATCATCAGGATGTAAAACAATTATATGATAACAAGTATCATGTCATTTATGGATGGTCATTATTGGCAGATAAAATTTATTTGGAAGTAATATGGTAACTCAGGTCTAACAATGTTTTTGTAAAAGTAATTGTATGAATTGAATTATTATAAAAGTACTGCAGAGGATATAATGGATATTCTTATTGATTTTGAAGCTACTTGCTGGGAAAAGCATGAAAGAAAAAAACATCCATATTCAGAGATTATTGAAATATCTGCTATTGCTGTTAATGCTAGCTATAAAATAATAGATGAGTTTTCGGAGCTTATAAAGCCGAAAGAGGAACCAGAACTATCTGAATATTGTATAAAGCTTACAGGAATTACCCAGCAAAGTATAGATAGTTCAAGAAGCTTTGAAGAGGTTATAAAGAGCTTTGATGACTGGGTGCTTAAACTTGATAATAGGAATAAACCAATCATAGTGGTAGCATGGGGTAATTATGATCAAATTCTGTTGCGCAAAAACCTCCTTAGAAATAATTTTACAGGCGAGATCAGAAAACATTATAAGAGGTTTTATAACTTGCAGGTAAGGTTTGAGAAGCTAAAGCATATTAGTGGTAGTAACTGTAAATTAACAAAAGCATTATCTCTTATTGGAGAAGCCTTTGAAGGAAAAGAGCATAGAGGTATGGCAGATGTGAAAAATATGCTTAAGGTTTATAAATATTTATGCTCTTGCAAAACAAGATAAGGTACTGGCACAAACTCCATTTAAGCTAAAGAAAATGACAAACAACTAAAACGTAATTCCTATTAAAAATTTTTATTGGTTTAATAATGAATGTTGGGGCAATGTGAAAAATATTCTGATTAAAATAAACTACAAAAAAATAAACTCCATCTAATAAGTAGAAACGGAGTTTATTTGGTGCGCCATCAGGGATTCGAAC
>JAEWZA010000145.1 GCA_023395575.1 Bacillota bacterium | reverse complement strand
GATGAATATAGGGATGTTGAAGCATGCAAAAAAATAGGCATAAAAGTCATATCGGTATTATGGGGATTTGATCCTAAAGAGCTGCTAGAAAAGGGAGAGCCAGACTTTATAGTATCCGAACCAAATGAAATTTCACAAATTATTATGAATATTAAATAATACAAGAATGGGGAAACGAAATAAAATGTTACTTGCAGATGAGTGGAAGGATTATGAATTAATTGAGACAGGAGATGGCGAAAAGCTTGAAAGATGGGGAGATATTATACTAAGAAGACCTGATCCACAAATAATATGGCCCATAAATGATAAAAGAATATGGAGTAGAGCCGATGCCCTGTACCATAGAAGTCAGAGTGGAGGAGGAAACTGGGAGTACAAGCGAAAGCTTCCTAATCGTTGGACTATAGGCTTTGAAGAGTTAAAATTTTATATTGAACCTACTGGATTTAAACATACAGGATTGTTTCCTGAGCAGGCAGTCAATTGGAAATGGATGATAAATAAAATACAAAAGGCTAATAGACCAATAAAGGTTTTAAATCTTTTTGCATATACAGGTGGAGCCACAGTTGCTGCTGCTTATGCTGGTGCAGAGGTGTGCCATGTTGACGCGGCTAAGGGCATGGTAGGCTGGGCAAAAGAAAATGTAGCTCTTTCAGGTTTGGCAGATAGACCAGTTAGATTTATCACAGATGACTGTATGAAATTTGTTCAAAGAGAAATACGCAGAGGGAAAAAATATGATGGTATAATAATGGATCCACCCTCTTACGGAAGAGGTCCTAATGGAGAAATATGGAAAATAGAAGACTCTTTATTCAACTTTGTTGAACAATGTATGGGTGTGCTTTCTGACAATCCTTTATTTTTCCTGATAAACTCATATACAACGGGATTTTCTCCTACGGTACTTAGCAATATTTTAAAACAAACTATAGGAAGTCGTAATAAGGGTACCTATAGCTGTGGTGAGGTGGGTATTCCTGTCACCCAATCAGGTCTTGTGCTTCCATGTGGAATATTTGGAAGGTGGGAGAGTAAGTGATACCAAATATAATTTTTGAGGATAATCATTTGCTTGTTGTTGAAAAGCCAGTAAATATGCCAGTACAAGAAGACAATACTAATGATTTGGACATTCTGACTGTATTAAAACAAGATTTAAAAGAGAGATACAATAAGCCCGGAGAGGTTTATCTTGGACTGGTCCATAGGCTTGACAGACCGGTAGGTGGTATAATGGTATTTGCAAAAACCTCAAAAGCGGCATCAAGACTGTCTGACCAAATCAGAACAAGAACATTTAAGAAGACATATCTCGCTATTGTAAGAGGAATTCCCCAGAAACAGAAATGTACACTTAGAGATTATCTTTTAAAAGATAACTCAAAAAATATGGTTTCAGTGGTGAAAGCAGGAACAAAGGATTCAAAGGAAGCTATTCTCGATTATGAAGTACTTAGGTCAAAGGGTGATTTGAGTTTATTACAAATTCAGCTTCACACAGGAAGACCTCATCAGATAAGAGTGCAGCTATCCCATGCCGGGTATACATTATTTGGGGATCAAAGGTATGGTGCTAATGTAAATAAACCGGGACAACAAATTGCTCTTTGGGCATATTCGGTTACTTTCTCGCATCCAACAAAAAAAGAAGAAATGACCTTGACATGTGAACTGCCAAAAACTGAGCCATGGGTACTATTTAAATAATCCAACTTGACATTGATAAGGTTGAGCATCAACAATTTAAGTTAGGAAAGTTGAATAAAATAATTAATGAATATAAGCAAAGGAGCCAAGTTTAAACTTGACTCCTTTGCTTATATAAAAGTTGAAATTAATATGCAACACCTTGAGCGTACATTGCATTAGCTACTTTTAAGAAGCCTGCAATATTTGCACCTGCAACAAGATTGTCTTCAAATCCATATTCTTTTGCAGCTTCACTAGCATTTTTGTATATGTTAACCATAATGTCTTTTAACTTAGCATCAACTTCTTCAAATGTCCATGAATAACGCATGCTATTCTGGCACATTTCAAGAGCTGATGTAGCAACTCCACCTGCATTTGCAGCTTTAGCAGGTCCATATATAACCTTATTCTGTAAGTAAACATCAACAGCACCTGGAGTTGATGGCATGTTTGCGCCTTCACCAACTGCATAGCAGCCATTAGCAACTAATAATTTAGCAGATGCTTCGTCAATTTCATTTTGTGTAGCTGAAGGAAGAGCTATATCGCATTTGATGCTCCAGATGCCTGAGCAACCTTCAGTATATGTTGCGTTTTTGTGAATTTTAACATATTCGCTAATACGTTTTCTTTCAACTTCTTTTAATTGTTTAACAGTATCTAATTTAATTCCGTCTGGATCATAGATATATCCATTTGAATCACTTAATGCAACAACTTTTCCACCTAATTCAGTTGCCTTTTCAGTAGCATATATTGCAACGTTTCCTGAACCGGAAATTACAACTGTAGCACCCTTGAATGATTTACCCTTTGCTTTTAGAGCTTCTTCCATGAAGTAGCAGAGACCGTATCCAGTAGCTTCGGTTCTTGCTAAGCTTCCACCCCAAGTAAGACCTTTACCAGTTAATACACCAATAAATTCGTTTCTAAGTCTCTTATATTGACCATACATAAATCCGATTTCTCTAGCACCTGTTCCGATATCTCCTGCTGGAAC
>JAEWZA010000009.1 GCA_023395575.1 Bacillota bacterium | reverse complement strand
AGCACTATATAGCGGTGAAGTAGATATTACTGTCCATAGCTATAAAGATATGCCTATAGAGGAAAATCCACAATTGCCTGTTATTGCTCTTTCAAAGCGAGAAGATGCTAGAGATGTGTTGATTTTGCCCAAAACTCATCAAGCAAAAGCATTACAGGATGCATTGAAAACAGATTTCAAAACACTTCCAATCGGAAGCTCCAGTCTTAGAAGAAAGCTCCAACTAAAAGAGTTATATCCCAATTTTGAAACTGCACCTATAAGAGGAAATGTCCAAACACGACTCAATAAGTTGGAAAAAGGTGAGTTCTCTGCAATAGTTCTCGCTGCCGCAGGAATAAAAAGATTGGGCCTTGAAGAGTACATAACTAGATATTTTACAATAGATGAAATAATACCTGCGGCAGGTCAGGGGATTATTGCTGTACAGGGTAGAGCAGGTGAAAAATTTGAGTATTTAAAGTATTTTGATAACGAGGATTCTCATTTTATATCACTTGCAGAGCGTTCATTTGTAAAGGCTTTGAATGGTGGCTGCAGCTCTCCAATAGGTGCATATGCAGAACTGGATAGAGATGAAATTATTTTGAAGGGGCTGTTTTATGATGAGGCAGCTGATGAAATAATAAAGGAAAGCATTAGAGGAAGCAAACAAAATGCAATAGAGCTAGGAATGGAACTGGCTAGGAAAGTAGGGGTAAAAAGAAATGAATAAGGGCTTTGTAGCTTTAATAGGTGCAGGACCAGGGGACAAGAGACTTTTGACGGTAAAGGCAGTAGAGCTGTTGGCTAAAGCAGAGGTTGTTGTATATGACAGATTGGTTTCAGAGGATATTCTAAAGTTAATCCCATCAAATGCACAGAAAATTAACGTTGGAAAAGAGAATAAGTGCCATCCAGTAAAACAGGACGAAATAAATGAGATACTGCTTCGAAAGGCATTGGAAGGATATTTTGTTGTACGTCTAAAAGGTGGTGACCCTTTTGTATTTGGCAGAGGAGGAGAGGAACTAGAACTGCTAATAGAAAACAATGTGCAGTTTGAGGTAGTACCTGGAATCACCTCGGCTATAGCTGCACTTTGTTATGCTGGAATACCTGCTACACATAGGGATTATAGTTCCTCATTTCATATAATTACTGGACATGCGAAGGCAGGTGGAGAGCTAACAATACCATTTAAGGCTTTAGCTGAACTGAAGGGAACGCTAGTGTTCCTCATGGGGATTTCAGCTCTTTCATATATTATGGATGGACTGATGGAAGCTGGATTCAAAAAGAATACGCCTGCAGCAATAGTAGAAAATGGGACAAGATTAAAACAAAAAAAATTGATAGCTACCGTTGAAACCTTGGAACAACAGGCAAGGGAACAGCAAATAAAATCCCCTGCAATTATTGTGGTCGGAGAGGTTTGTAAACTATCAAATAGTTTTGACTGGTTTATGAATAAGCCTCTATTTGGCAAAAAGGTACTGGTTACAAGACCAAAGGCAGCATTGGGAACAATTGCTCAAAAACTATACGAGTTAGGGGCAGAGACTATAGAGTATCCATGTATTGAAGTGATTTCTATACAAAATAATGAAGGATTTTATAATGCATGTAAGCATTTGAAGGAATATGACTGGATATTATTTACCAGTAAAAACGGTGTTGATATATTTTTTAATTATTTAAAGAGCAAAAGACTTGATGCAAGAGCACTTGCTAATGTGAGGATAGGTGGAGTAGGAAACCAGACAGAAAAGGCCTTGGAGGAAAGAGGCATATTTTGTGATTTCACACCTGAAATTTTTGACGGAGAGCATTTGGCAAAGGGTGTAGTAGCACTTTTGAACAAAAATGAAAAGGTGCTTATTTGTGATGCGTTAATAGCTAATGATGATATAGTTAATGTTTTCAATGAGAACAATATTGAATATGACAGAGTTCATTTGTATGACACTTTATATACAAGTGAAAATAATGAAATGGTAAAAGAATTAATATATAAAGGGGAACTGAGATATGTAACCTTTACAAGTGCATCTACTGTAGAGGGATTTGTAAAATCAATGGGAAATATAGCTACCGATAGCTTAACAGCAATTTGCATAGGAAATCAGACTGCAAAGGTTGCTAAAAAATATAACATTAATTATGTGGTTTCAGATGAAGCAACAATTGATTCAATGATAGATAAATTAATGGAGGTGTCTGCAAAGGATGATAAATAGACCAAGAAGATTAAGAGGTAATGATATTCTACGTAAAGCAGTAAGAGAAACAAGGATGTCAACCGATTCATTAATTTTGCCACTTTTCATTAAAGAGGGGAAAAATATTAAGCAGGAAATACAGTCGCTGCCAAATCAATTTCATTACAGTCCTGATATGGTAGGACAAGCCATTGAAGATGCTTTGCAGAAGGGGGTCAAAGCTGTTTTGCTTTTTGGACTGCCAGAGAATAAGGATGAGTACGGATCAGAGGCCTTTAATGAAAATGGAGTATTGCAGAAGGGCATACAGGAAATAAAGAAGAATTATCCTGAAATGTATGTAATAACAGATGTTTGCATGTGTGAGTATACCTCTCATGGACACTGTGGGATTTTAAACGGTGAACAGGTGGATAATGACAAGACATTGCCTTACTTAGCAAAGGTAGCATTGTCACATGTAAAAGCTGGTGCAGATATGGTAGCACCCTCTGACATGATGGACGGCAGAATTGATGCCCTGCGAATGACTTTGGATCAAAATGGATTTACTGATACTCCCATTATGTCTTATGCAGTGAAATATGCGTCAGCCTTTTATGGACCATTTCGTGAGGCCGCAGGTTCTGCGCCTGCTTTTGGGAACCGCAAGAGCTATCAGATGGACTTTCACAACAGTAGGGAGGCTATAAAAGAGTCTCTAATGGATGCTAGTGAGGGTGCAGATATACTCATGGTAAAGCCCGCTCTTTCTTATCTTGATGTAATAAAAGCAGTAAAGGAGCAAACTCACCTACCTCTAGCGGCATACAGTGTCAGTGGTGAGTATGCAATGATTAAAGCTGCTGCAGGACAGGGCCTAATTGATGAGTATAATGTAATGTGCGAGAGCGCAGTCAGTATTTATAGGGCTGGAGCCGATATACTAATAAGTTATTATGCAAAGGAAATAGCAGCCGCTATAAAAAGAGGTGATATAGGATAATGAACAGTCAGGAATTGTTTGAAAGAGCAAAGAAGGTAATACCAGGTGGAGTGAATAGCCCTGTAAGAGCTTTTAAGGCAGTAAACTCAAATCCTTTATTTATAAGCCAAGCAAAAGGCTCAAAAATCTATGACGTGGAACAAAATGAGTTTATTGATTATGTTGGCTCATGGGGGCCAATGATTTTAGGACATAACAATCATGCCATTTTAAAAAGTGTTGAAAAGGCTATAGGTAATGGGCTTAGTTTTGGGGCACCTGTTGAAGCTGAGGTAAAGATTGCAGAGCTCATAACAGAAATGGTACCAGGCATTGAGATGGTCAGAATGGTGAATAGCGGTACAGAGGCGGTTATGAGTGCTATCCGGCTGGCAAGAGGGTTTACAAAAAGAGATAAAATAGTAAAGTTTGAGGGCTGCTATCATGGTCATAGTGACAGTATGCTGGTAAAAGCTGGTTCAGGTGTGCTCACAGCAGGAGTTCCAGACAGTCTGGGAGTTCCAAAGAATGTTGCAGCTGATACATTGACAGCTATATACAACGATATTGCCAGTGTAGAAAAACTCTTTGCTGAAAATAAAAATGAGATTAGTGCTGTTATTATCGAGCCTGTAGCTGCAAATATGGGTGTTATTGCTCCAAAAGAAGACTTTTTAAGGGAGCTTTCAGCTTTGTGTAAAATAAACGGAGCCTTGCTTATTTTTGACGAAGTTATTACAGGTTTCCGTTTAGCTAAAGGAGGTGCACAGGAGTACTTTGGGGTCTCGGCAGATATAGTGACCTATGGGAAAATCATTGGTGGTGGAATGCCAGTAGGAGCTTATGCAGGACGGAGAGAGATAATGGAATGTGTAGCACCTGTTGGCGGAGTATATCAAGCAGGTACCCTTTCAGGAAACCCAGTAGCCATGGCAGCAGGACTTGCTCAATTAGAGATACTAAGAAGCAATCAATGGGTTTATGAACAGATCAATGCAATGGCAAAAATGTTGGGTGATGGAATAGAACTGTTAGCGCATAAATATAATGTTCCTGCTAATATAAATAGGGTTGGTTCACTGCTTTGTGCATTTTTCTCAGAATCGGTGGTCACAAACTACGCAGAAGCAAAAAAGAGCAATACCATGTCTTATGCTGAATATTTCAATAGTTTGCTTAAGAAAGGTATTTATCTTGCACCATCACAGTTTGAGGCCATGTTTGTAAGTGCAGCACATAGCGAAGATGACATAAAAAATACTCTGAAAGCAATTGAACAGACTTTTAAGGAGATGTATAAATAAGATTCTTTGCACCTGTTATATGAGGCCTTTATGCTGAGTGATAGCATAGAGGCCAGTTTATGCAATTATTTGAATTTTCATTTGAAGGATCTCCCACATCTATAATTTTCAACTACGAAAGTTGATTATGTCTTAAAAAATGAGCATGACCATTTCAATAAGGGTTTATTGATTAAGGATTGTTATTATTTAAAATAAATATATTTAATTTAAAAATATGGATGTTAAAGTTCTCTAAAAGTTTACTTATAATTGAGTAGCTTTTAAGGGAGTGATCTAATGCAGACCAAGATGTTGGTGAAAAAGCCAGAAGCTGTATCCAACAAAACAAATAGTCCTGTTAATAATAATCTTGTTAATAATAAGCCAGTAGAAGAAAAAAAGCCAGTTGAAAATAAAAAAAATGTAAGAACAACGGATTACAAAAAATTAATGCAAATAATGCTAAATGATCCTGATGCTATAACTAGAGAAGAGTTTCTTTATTTACAGTCTATTATAGGATATAGACGAGCTATGGCAATGAGGGAGGAGGCAAGACTACGCAAAAGAAAGAATAAGATAGAGCAGACTGATATCAGGAAGCCAATTACATTACAAAAAATAAATTCTGATGATAAAAATGATTCAAATGGCAAAAAAGAAGCTTCAGAATCAAAAAATAGTAATGGAAAAAGTCCATTACAAATGAAAAAGGATAAAGGTAATACATCTGCTGCTTCAAGCTCAGGTATTCCAAGTAATCTAAAGGCAGGACTTGAACAATTATCAGGTGTTGATCTGTCAGATGTAAAAGTGCATCAAAACTCCAATAAGCCACAGCAGGTTGGAGCATTGGCATATACACAGGGAAATGATATCCATGTTGCACCGGGACAGGAAAAGCATATTCCACATGAGGGTTGGCATGCTGTTCAGCAGAAGCAAGGAATAGTTGAACCTACCATGCAGATGAAAACAGGTACTCTTGTGAATGATGATGCAGGTCTTGAAAAAGAAGCGGATATGATGGGTGCAAAAGCAGCAGAAATTGGTAAAGACATTTCATCAGTAGATGCAAGTAATAGTCAATCAAAAAATAGTAGCAATAGTGGCAGCAAAGGAAGCGGAGATTTTGTAGTTCAGAAAAAAGACGAAGGTACAGAGTCAAAGCCTAAAATAAGTGAATCTGATTTGGAAGAGCTTCAATTAAAGGGCATGACTGATTTTAAGGCTACAACAAAAATAGACGAGTATCTTAAAGAAAATACAAGTGGTGCTAATATTAAGGTGAGATATGGTAATTTAGCTAGTGGCACTGTAAAGATAAGTAAGTCAGGGCAAAACTATAAAATGACTCCACAGGCAATTTCTCTGTTAATGAATCCATTTTCAAGTCAGGGCAATATGGTAAAAACAGCACAGCCAAGTCTGATTATAAGTATAAATAATGGTATGCTTATAGGTTTTTTGGGTATAGCAAATGGTAGTAAAGTTCCTGACTCAAATGATCTTCTTTCACAGTTAATATCTGATCCGAGCATGTTCGGTTTGAGAGGATTAACTCTTGACAAATCCTTACAGATAGTTAATAGTATAAATGATGGAAGACTTGAGTTTGGTATTAGAAATGCAACTGTCAAGGTTGGAGGAGTTTTTGATTGCACAATATCCTTTGAATTTGAACCTGATACTGGCAAGATAAGTTTTTCAGGAACTGCAAATATAGATGTAAAAGGGCTTGCGACTGGAAATCTTACATTGGAACGTAGCAGTCAAGGAAATATAACAGGTACCGCAGAGCTTGCAGTTAATCTTTCAGAACATCTTACTGGTGGAGTAAAGGTTAATGTTGATGGTGAAAGGGTTATAGGAGAAGGCAATGTAGGCTATTCTGGTGAAAAACTTTCAGGTCAAGTAACGCTAAGACTTACTGATAAAAATAGTATGCCAAGCGTTGGAACAGACCTAAATGCAGCAACAAAACCTGAGCCTCAAAATAATAAATCTGAAAATCCTGAATATGTGCTTGCTGGTGAAGGTGACTTAACGTTTATGTTCACCGATTGGCTTAGTGGGACAGCCCATGCTGAAGTAGATGAAAAGGGTAATGTTACGATTGTAGGACAGATTGTGCCTCAAAAAGAACTGGTTCTTTTTGAACAAACTGACTATATTAAGCCACTTTTCGACGTTGAAGCAAGGGCATCTTATGGAATACCTGTTGTTGGAAATATATTTTTATTTGCCAGCATAGGATTAGAAGCATTTGCAAAACTAGGTCCTGCAAAGTTGTACAATATTATTGCAGAAGGAACATATTCAACAGATACTGAGAAGTGCAATGATTTTAGTATACAAGCATCCTTGAACATATCCGCGGCAGCGGGAGTTAGGCTTATTGGTAAGGCTGGTGCAGGACTGGAAATACTTGGTCATGATATTAAGGCAGGTGCATCACTAACTGCAATTGCTGGTTTATCTGCATATGCCGAGGCTACACCAATAATTGGCTACAAGGAAAATGCAATGCCGGGACAGGACAAAAAAGGTGACTTCTTCATATCGGGCGAACTTGAAATTGCTGCGCAGCCGTTCTTTGCCTTAGAAGGAGACATTTTTGTAGAAATCGATAGCCCATGGTGGTCTCCTCTTTCTGATGAGAAGTGGACATGGCCTCTCTTAAACAAGAGTTATCCTCTTGGAGGCAGCTTTGGCATAATGGCGAAGGTCAATCATGTTCTGGGTTCGAAACAAGTTCCAGAGATAGAATTTGGTAAAGTTGATTTTTCAGCAGACAAGTTTATGACTGACCTTATTAATGATAATACCAGTAGTAAAAAGACTGAGGAAGAGCAACAAGGAAAATGGAATGAAAAAAATAGCGAAGCAGCACAGCCACCTAAAGATACCAAAGACGAGAAAGATAGCGAAAATGGCAAGGATTCAACATTAAATGTTGACGAGCCAAAAACTTCTTCAACGTCAGGTAATAATGTAGGTGCGAACCCAAATGCAATGACTGCTGATGGCAAGACCGTTAAACAATACCAAGATGAAACATTACAAAATCAAGGTAAGAGTGATGTGAAGCCCAATGGCGCTAATGAGACTATTGACAAGACTAGCAGTGAAAAGAAGAACCAGGATCAACAGCTTATTAAAGGACTTGCTGAACTTAAAAGCTTAAATACGAAATACGATGAAGATGGTGGAACTAAGGATGAACTTTTATATGAGGTAAACAGCATTAAAGAAAAGTATAGTGCGTTGAAATCTGTAAATATAGTAGATGGTAGTAAGGACTGGGATTTCAAATATGGAGATGGACCAGACGAAGTGGTTGATGGACCAAAGAAGGGTGATAAAGAACTCAGCCCGAAAGCTAAGTTCAAAATAGGCTCTGAGGAACATGAACTATGGGTTGAAAGAAGTACTCCTAAAGATCCAGAAAATGTAGTAATGATGGCGAGTGATACGCCAAATAAAATTGAGAAAAAACTTAAACTTAAAAAAGATTTAGAAAATAAGATATTCAAACTAAAAAAGCCAAAAAATAAGAAAGTTACTCAGAATCAGGTGGATGCAAAAGCAAAAGAAGTTGAGAAGGATTTTGCGGGAGAAAGGGAAGCTGGGGATGGAAAATCTCAGATAGAAAAATACAATCGAAAAAAACATTATGGTAAAACTCCCACTAATTCGGCAAGGATTAAAACTTTTGATAGAGATAATTATACTTGTCAATATTGTGGGAGGAGAGTTAATAAAACTACTCAAAGTGAAAATGGTGGTTTAAATCCAGAAGCAGACCACTCGCCTTCATTGAAGAAGCATTATGAAAGTGAAGGCTATAAAATGACTTATGATGAAAGGGTCAAATGGGCTAATAGTATCGAGAACTTGAAAACCGCATGTAGAGACTGTAATAGGAGTAAACAGGAAAAAAGTTACCCTGATGAATGGGTACCGCAAAACTATAATAGTTAAAAAAAGGAGGATTATATAATATGAAAAGTCATGAAGAATTATTTTTAGATTATGTCAATGACCTACAAAAGGCGGTAGGATATGAAAAACAAAGAATTAGTAATATTAAAGAGAAGAATAAAGAAAGATTTAAAACAGAAGAGGAACTTGATGAGTTTGTAAAGAAATCTTTTGACTCAATAAGTTGCTCTGGCAGAGTTATTTGCGTATTTAGAAAATACTGGTTAGAATGTGATAAAATTAATATATCAAATAGTGATGAATATGTGAATCCGAAAGACTTCACTGTAGACTGGCTTTCAGGAGAATATGATGACCTCTATGATATAATAGAAGGGATGCCTTATTACCCTATAGGTATTGATGAAGACGGAAATTACTGTTGATTATAGGAGATTAGGTGATCTTTCTACTTCATAGATGATGACTTGAGAAAGCTTAGAAAAGGATAGAACTAAGTAAATTGGGTCTTAATGAAGATACTTTCTCTGTTAAGAATGCTTCTTTTTCACTGGAAAAATCACAGCTGTCAGTAATGACCACCTTGAAGCCCCTTAGCAAATGCGATAATTCTCATAATCCGACTACGATAGTAGCACAATCGCAACAAATCTTACCATTATAACAATGCTTGTCAGCCCGCATTGCGGGCTGATGTAATCCAAGAGGAGGTCGCTTGCGACTCTTCTCTTTATCACCAAATAAATAGAGGGGTTCAGCTCAATTTGTTTGGGATATATGTGGTTCTAATCAAAATAAGTGCAGACAAGAACAGTCGCCGCCAAATTGTCCTCAAATTCCTTTTCGGCCTTGGCAAGGGTATTCGTACTCTACAGTCGATTTAAGATCGGAAACAGGGGGTTACCATGCTATTTTGAATACTAGTAAACGTATATTTTTGAGAATTCAAGGAAGGTTGAATTGATTTCTATAAAAAAAGTTTCTGTTGAATAGACTAAATAGTGTTTAATTAACCTTCCGAAAACCCTCCACAGCTTTCGCGGAAAATAAAGTCAACTTCTTCAAAAATATTATGAGTTTCTTGTATTTGTCCGTTTATCATATCAAGAATAAGCTGAAGGCTTCTTCTAACCATTCTTTGAATATGTAGATTGACGACAGTCAGACTAGGCTTTAAAAATTTGCCTGTCACCATATCTGAAAAACCTATTATTTCTATATCCTCTGGAATTCGTATTCCATTCTTCTGAAGAAATGGGAATATTTCGTGACTATAGCTGGAAACAAGCAAAAAAAGTGAAGTAGGGAGAGTTCCTGACTTATAAAGTTTTTCTGCACTTCGAATACCGCCTTCTGAATCAAGAGTATCGAGTATTATATGCTCAGGAAGAACAGATATTCCATATTTTTGACACCCATCCAAGAAGCCGGTTCTTCTCATACTAAAATTCCGCGACAAGAGATTAGGACAAATCAATCCTGCACTTTTGTGTCCTCTTGCATCGAGCAGAGCAGAAACTTTTTCACCTGCTCTGTAGTTATCAATGCACACGGAACTATATTTATCATTTTGTCTATTAAATAAAAGAATAGGCATTGTGGATTCAATCTTCATCAAATAATCCACATCACTATCAGAAGCACCAACTATTATTACTCCATTGAATAGCTTATTCTTAAAAACATTCTCAATTTTACTTATTTCTGAATAAACATAGGGCTTAAAAACAACCTCTACATTTAGATTGTCATTTAATATACTATTTTGAATACTATCAAAAAAGCTTACAATTAACTCTGAAGAATATAGAGATGGCCATAAAATACCTATAATAGCAGACGAGTCTCCTTCTGACTTGCTTCGCAAACGTCTTGCATATATGTTGGGCTTATATCCAAGTAGTTTTGCTTCTTCCCATACCCTGTTTTGAGTTTTTTCAGAGATGCGCATTTCGTTGCCGCGTCCATTTAACACAATGGAAACAGTACCTGGTGAGAGATTTGTTTTTTGGGCGATGAGTTTTATATTTGAAGTAGCCATATTGTCTCCTTTTTCTTTTGCATTAGAGTCTTGCATTAAATATCATTATAATATGTAATCTTAAAAGAAATCTATAATATATAATATTTATTAGATGTAGATATAATCTTAAATTATAGGAAGAGGCTATAACATAAGTGGCCATATCCAATATTTAAACATTGAGTTAATTATTTTAACAATACAGGGTAAAGTTATCGTCCTAGCGTACGGGTACTTCTGGATAAACTTATCTAAATGGGTTACTCTCAAGAAAATTGCTGGAGAATTGCTGAACATGTATTGGTTCATCATAGTTAATTATACCGCCCATAACATTTAGCATCTACATTTCAGTGTTATGCTAAAGCCTACATTTGTGTAGAGTTTACGGTATAATTAACTATTCTTCACCATTAAGTTCAAACAAATATATTTTACTAAGTAAGCCATTTATCTAAGTAGTACTCGCGTACCAGTATAACAATAAGTAGTTTACCACATTAGCTTAAGTATTCATCTAATTTCATTATAAAATTAGATGAATATGCAATTATTTAAATAAATCAGGGAGAATATCATAAATATATTGATTTACCCAATTCCATGCATGAGTGCCTCCATCACTTACAATAAAATAGAAATTTCCTTTTTCCAAATTACCTGTATAAATGAAACTATCTTTTAGCTCTTTCATAGCATCAATCTGAGGCTTTAGGTTTGGATAAGCAATATCTAGGTAGCCTGTCGCGCTAAATATGTAGTAATCCTTTGGTCCGTATCCTGCATCTTTTGCAGCATTTGCCAGGTATTCTGCAGTCTCTTTAGGCTTTTCGCTTCCAGCTTTCTGACCGAATATCCAGCAGTCGCCACTCAATGGCATATAGTATTTGAAATAGTCAAGGCAATTTATAAATGTATACCAAGTAGTCACCGATCCCATTGAAAAACCACCGAATGCCCTATGCTCTCTTGAGGCTTTAAGGTCATTTATGTCTCCAGATGCAGCATAGGTATTATATTTAGTTTCAATTAATGGAACAACTGTACTAACCAATTCTTCATGGAAATAAGCGGTATCATTTTTTCCACCATAGAAAGTAGGTGTGACAACAATAAGAGGCTCGATATCACCCTTTGCAATCATATTATCTATGATTCTCTGTAACTCTCTATTTTGGCCAGGACCGCCAAATATAGTGTTTTCATTTTCACCACCACCATGCAGCAAGTATAAAACATTATATTTCTTAGTAGTATCTGATGGTTTATAACCATATGGAAGGTAAACATTTAGTTTTTTAACATCTGTACCGTTATCTAAATTTGGCACAGTATATTCTAAATTTTCAATTATTCCTTGTTCCTTTATTTCTGCTCTATAAATATCTGGAACAGTCTTGAAAACTTTTTCGTCAGCAGCTTCGTCTGTTAGTATTAGATTATCAATTGCAGCTTTCAAAGCAGTATATGCTTTATCAAGCATACTTTGATTAACTTTTTTATTTTTGAGAACATTTTCTGCAGATTTTATAGCATCAGTTACTACTTCTGGATTTTTATAGCGTGTTTGATCCAGTTTTTGCGCACTCTTAATTAAATTCATTAAATCGTAAGGATTTAATCCACTTTTTGAACCATTTGTTTTACCATATAGCAAAACTTCACCAAACTTTCCGGTATCATTCCATGCACTGCCTGTTGAATCAAAAACATTTATGGTACCAACTCTATCAGTATCTTTTGAATCATTAATTTGCAACTCTATACCAAGAACCGTTCCATTTGCGGGCTTAGTGGTCAGTGCAATTCTTGCCTCAACAAGATAACCGTCCTTAAGTTTCTTTGTACTTGTATAAAACCTTTCAGCATTTCCCACATCCACAGATTGAGAGTTTTCATAATTAACTCTGAAATGTAAATCATCTACACCATACTCTTGAGTTTTGTCATTTTTTTCATCTAAAAAGATTTCCAATGAATCTTGCATATATGGAGTTTCAGACTTTACAGACATATTTTTATCTTTCACTTCTGCAAGTACATATAGCGCATTATCATCCCATAGGACT
>JAEWZA010000517.1 GCA_023395575.1 Bacillota bacterium | reverse complement strand
ATTCAGAAGTGTTGCATACGCAGTATCAGGAGGAAGAAGTATAGGAGCATTTTCTAAAGAGGCTCAGTCTAGTTGGTTTTTTGGAATTGGTGGAAATATTGGACCTATACCTATTCAAATTATTATTATGATAGCTCTCTATGCAGTTGCACTGGTAGTGATGAAAAAGACTAAAGTAGGCTTCGATATCTATGCTACAGGTGGTAATAAGAGAGCAGCTAAATTAGCAGGAATAAATACTGACAAAATGAAAATTATTAGTTTTGTTGTAATGGGTGTTTTATCAGCTTTTGCAGGAATGATAAGTATTGCTTACTTAAAGTCAGTTCCTACTACGGCTGGTGCAGGTCGTGAAATGGATGTTATTGCGGCAGTTATTTTAGGCGGAACAAGCATGAGCGGTGGAAGAGGTTCGATTTTAGGGACATTTTTAGGGGCCGCAATTATGGCTGTTGTAAGAAATGGTATGGTACTTCTGAGTGTTCCTGCATTCTGGCAATCAGGATTTATCGGTATTATAATTATTGCAGCAGTATTAATGGATACGTGGATTAATCAACGAAAAAGCGTTAGATAATTGCAAGGAGGTAGTATAGTGGAAGAACACATTATTTGTTTTGAGAATATAACCAAAAAATTTGGTGGAACAGCTGCATTATCAGACGTTTGTTTTAAAATAAAAAAGGGTGAAGTTCATTGCCTATGTGGTGAAAATGGAGCTGGAAAATCTACTTTGATGAATTTATGTGCAGGGGTATTCCAGCCGACCAGTGGTATAATTAAGATTAACGGTGAAGAAGTAAAAATAAATAGCATTGCTCAATCAGAGAAGCTTGGCTTTTCAATTGTATATCAAGAGGTTCCATTATGCTTAAATATGAGTATTGCACATAATATTTTCATGGGATCAACTAAAAGTACAAAGGGTATTTTTCTCAATGAGAAGTTTATGGAAAAAGAAACTCAAAAGCTTTTAAATAGATTTAAGCTAAACAGAAGGCCATCAGATATGGTAGGAAGCTTGAGTATAGCAGAGCAGTCTATTGTTCAGATTGCAAAAGCGGTGTACTTTAATCCTAAGATTTTGATAATGGATGAGCCTACAGCTGCTTTAACAAATGACCAGAGAAGTGTCATGTTTGAAATTATTAATGAGCTTAAAGAAGAAAATGAGACAACCATTATTTATATAAGTCATCGACTAGAGGAAATTATGGAGATAGGAGATACTATCACTGTTCTTCGTGACGGACAATTCGTCACTACTGAAAGAGTAGCCGATGTGACAATTGATGAGCTTGTAAACTTAATGGTTGGCAGAAAGATTGATTCTACTCAAGATATACCTAGCTATAATACTGGTGAGAAGCTGTTAGAAGTAAAAAATCTTTCTAGAAAGGGAGAATTTGAAAATATCAGTTTCGAATTAAATAAGGGTGAAATTCTCGGCTTAGGTGGATTTGTTGGAGCTGGAAGGTCAGAAGTATTAATGTCCTTGTTTGGATTTAATAAACCTGACTCTGGAGAAATGTTTATAAATAACAATCCTGTTTCGGTAAAATCTCCGATAGATGCAATAAAGAATGGTGTTGCTCTTATACCTGAAAATAGAAGAGATGACGCACTTATAGAGGAAATGTCTATAAAGCAAAATGCTCAAATGGTAATAATAAAGGATTTGGTTAAAGGTTTTTTAATAGACAAAAAGCTGGCTGATAACAAAATGGAAGAAATGGTGAGTAAGTACAAAATTAAGGCTAATAATGTAAACTTACCTATTTTAACTCTTTCAGGAGGTAATCAGCAAAAGGTAATTATCTCACGTTGGATAAGTAATTCACCTAAAATTCTTTTGTGTGATGAGCCAACCAGAGGAATTGATGTAGGTGCTAAAGCAGAAGTTTATTCAATTCTACGGAACATTGCTAAAGAAGGTATTGGAATTATAATTGTTTCATCTGAATTGCCTGAATTGCTAGCTCTCAGCGATAGAGTCATAGTTATGCATGAGGGGCGAATTACAGGTCAAATGATGAGAAAAGAAGCTACTGAAGAAAAATTCATGAGATATGCTGCGGCAGTTGGCTAAATGTCTGCTATGGTTTCAAAGGCTTCTATTTCTTTAGAGTAGATTAAGGTGGTAACTTTAAAAAGAATAGTAGGGATATAGATGAAAAAAACAAAAATATTAAATTCACAGCTATCAGCTGTAATTGCATTAATGGGACACACAGATACAATTGCAATAGGAGATGCCGGTTTACCGGTACCAGACTCTTCAAAACGAATAGATCTGGCTGTTAGAAGGGATTTGCCTTCCTTTCTTGATGTTCTTGAAACTGTTCTTTATGAGTTGGAGGTTGAAGAGGTAACTATAGCTACTGAGATAATAAAAAATAATCCAACTTTATATGAACAAATTAATAAATTATTTAGCGATGTTAAAATTAACTTTATAGATCATTCGGAATTTAAAGAGATGACAAAGAAATGTAAGGCAGTCGTCAGAACAGGTGAGTGTATGCCATATGCAAATATTATTCTACACTCTGGAGTTGCGTTCTCGTGTGAGTAGGAATAAATTGAGGTTATTAATATAAGTCCCTTAGACAAATAGTCTTAAGGGGCTTATATAGCGCCTCATTATTACAGCTTGTCAAATATGGGTTTTCTACCTTCAAAATGTGTCACATACTTGAAGCCTATTTCCTTCAAATATTCAGCAGCTTCTTTAAAACTATAGCCAACATGCGCTGTATTATGAGCATCTGAGCCAATAGTAACTATTTCGCCACCTAACTCAAAGTATTTTTTTAAAATATCTAAACCTGGTATTGAGGAATGTAAATCCGATCTTAAGCCCGAGGTGTTTAGCTCTATACCCTTGCCTTTTTCAATTGCTGTCCTTAATATTTGATCTAGAAGCTCAGCATATTCATTATATCGGAGGGGCTTATCTTCAAAGTTACCATACCTTGCAACATAACCAATATGACCAATGATATCATAATTGTTGTATGAAACTATAGAACACAAAATTTCCTGCAGATACCTTTCATATGCTTGATGTTGAGTTTTTCCTTTAAAATACTGTCCTGTATATGGATCCAAGTGATCAATAATATGAACAGAGTTAATAACAAAATCAAAAGGATAATCCTTAATTGTTTTGTTAATTTCATTTATTACTTGAGGCTGAAAGCCCATTTCAACGCCAATTCGGATATCAAGCTTTTCTTTCCAATTACTTTGAAGTTGTTTAAAATAATTGAAGTATTGATCTAGATTAATTAGAAAACTCTCATCAAAATCCGGATAATCATAATCTACATGGTCAGTGAAAACTAAACCAGATAAGCCTATTTCCAATGCTTTTTGGCAGGCACTATTTGCTTCCATATCTGAATCACCGGAAAAATTTGAATGAATATGGTTATCATGCATTGTTTCTTTCTCCTTTGAAAAGTATAATTATAGTAAAATTAACTATCATAAAAGATATTATTTTGGTAAAATTTATTTTATAACATCGGCTATTGCCAACATTTTTATACTGAGGAATCAATAATATAGTATTGGTAATAGTAATAGTATCAATTTTTGATTAATTAATCAACTTTCACACATAAAAGTCTATCGGTGCGGCTGCGGACTTGGAAAGTATATAAGCTGAATAGTACCTAATTATTCAGTTAAATCAACATAAATTAAACAAAAGAGAGGAACAAAAAATGAGTGAAGAAAAGTCACAGGCAGAAATGCTTAAAGAAAGTTTGTCCTATGAGGTTAAGAATGCTTGGGAACAGAGTGATGATAGTCAGATAAGGAAGGCATTTGACCTATGCGAAAATTATAAGGTTTATTTAGATAAGGGTAAAACAGAGAGGGAGTTTTCCACTCTAGTTGAAAAGGAATTAATAAAGGCTGGATATAATAATTTACAGGAATTATTTAAACAACGCAAAAAATTAAGTAAAGGTGACAAGGTTTACTATGTTAACAAGAAAAAATCTGTTGCCTTTGCTGTTGTTGGTCAAAAGCCTTTGACAGAAGGAATTAACATGGTGGGTGCTCATATTGATTCACCTAGAATAGATATAAAGCAAAATCCATTATACGAGGACTCAGGTCTTGTACTGCTGAAAACCCATTACTACGGAGGTATAAAAAAATATCAATGGGTTACAATACCATTTTCTCTTCATGGGGTAGTCATTAAAGCAGATGGAACAAGTGTTGATGTTTGCATAGGTGAGGACGAGAATGACCCAGTATTTACAATTACGGATTTACTTCCACATCTTGCTCAGAATCAGATGCAAAAGAAGGCAACTGAGGTTATAAGCGGTGAGGGCTTGAATCTTTTGTTGGGTTCTAGACCTTATAATGACAAAAAAGTAAAGGATAAAGTAAAATTAAATATTTTAAAAATACTGAATGATAAATATGGCATTGTTGAAGAGGATTTTCTTTCGGCAGAGCTTGAGGCTGTGCCTAGCTTTAAAGCTAAAGATATAGGGCTTGACAGGAGTATGATAGGTGCATATGGTCAAGATGACAGAGTTTGCTCCTTTACCTGTGTAAAGGCTATGTTAGATACTAAGCCATCTGATAAGACTGCATTATGTATTCTAACAGATAAAGAAGAGATTGGCAGTATGGGTAATACAGGGGCTCAGTCTAATTTATTAAAGAGCTTTATTTCAAAGTTATTATATTTGACAAGTGATAACTATTCGGATGTATTAATGAATATTTGCTTGGAAAATTCAAACATGCTTTCAGCCGATGTAAACTCAGGTGTTGACCCAAGTTATTCTGATGTTAACGACAAGATGAATGCTTCATTTCTAGGAAATGGTGTTGTAGTGCAGAAATACACTGGTTCAAGAGGAAAATATGATGCAAGTGATGCAAATGCTGAGTATTTGGGAATGATAAGAAAGCTATTCAATGAGAATAAAATTATTTGGCACACAGCTGAGTTGGGTAAGGTTGACCAAGGCGGTGGAGGAACAATAGCGCAGCATGTAGCAAACTTGGGCGTTGATGTTCTTGACTGCGGAGTACCTATACTGTCAATGCATTCCCCAATGGAGATAACAAGTAAAATTGACGTTTATATGTGCTATCTTGCAATGAAGGTTTTCTTAGAAAGTAAATAAGAACTATTAAGGAGCCCAGCTATCGAATGAAAAGTCCAGCCTGCTACCATACCTATATTAATAGACATTAAGCAGTATATTCAGATGTGAAAGTTGATTGGGAAAGCTGGATAAGAATAATGTATTGAAAACTATTATGGTTGCATATTATGGTCGCAAATGAATAATTATGACGTAACCTCGGGAAAATGTATACTTTAGGGAATTTAATATAAACAGGAGATAATACATGATAAGATTCGGACCATCAGGAAATTCAGACAGCTTTTATGAGCAAGGCTTCAAAAATTCGTCCCAAATGCCCGAATGGCTCGCTGCAATGGGTTTAAATGCATATGAATATTCATGTACCAAGGGTGTAAATATTAAGGAAAAAACGGCTGTTGAAATTGGAACAGAAGCCAAGAAGCATGGTATATATTTAAGCATTCATGCTCCATATTATATAAGTATGGCAAGTGAAGAAGAGGATAAGAGGGAAAAATCAAAAAAGTATATTTTAGATACTTTGATGGTAGCTAAATGGATGGAGGCAAAAAGGATAGTTGTTCATTGTGGAGCTTATAGCAAGGTGGATAAAGGTTGGGCAATTGAGACGGCAAAGCAGGTTTTGAAAGAAACTATAGAATTGGCAGATGCAGCTGGCTTTGGCGATATTCATATATGTCCGGAGGTTTTGGGAAAGCAGAACCAATTGGGAACACTTGAGGAAATATTAGATATGTGTCAATTGGATGAAAGAATTATTCCAACCATTGATTTTGGACATATTCATGCCAGAGGTCTTGGAGTTCTTAATTCAGAAGAGGATTTTAAAATTATTATTGATTTAATTGAAAATTACATTGGGGCATACAGAACAAGGTATATACACTGTCATTTTAGCAGAATAGAATATACAAAGGGCGGAGAGAAAAGGCACTGGAATTTTGAAAACAAAGAGTTTGGTCCCAATTTTGAACATTTAGCTCCTGTGTTAGTTAAAAGAAATATGGAGCCAGTTATTATCTGCGAATCAAGAGGTATGATGGCAGAGGATGCATTAGAAATGAAGAAAATATATGAAGGGATAATAAGAACATGAAGAAAATACTTGTAATTAATGGTCCTAATCTGAATTTGCTTGGGGTAAGAGAAAAGAGTGTTTATGGAAGTGAAACGCTTCTTGATATTGCTAAAGCGGTAAATGATGAATCTTTGAAGCTTGGGCTGGACACTGATTTTATTCAATCAAACATTGAAGGTGAGATTATAGAAAAGCTGCACTCTGCAAGAGGTGTATATGACGTTGTTATTATAAATGCGGCAGCTTATACCCATTACAGCATAGCCATAAGGGATGCAATAAAAGCAATTGAAATACCAACAATTGAAATACATCTTTCAAATATACATAGCAGAGAGGAATTTAGACATACATCTGTTATAGCACCAGTTTGCGTAGGCCAGATATGTGGTTTTGGGAAAATGAGCTATATTCTGGCATTACATGCGGCAGCAAATTTGCAGAACTAAATGGATAATTCTAAATAAAAATAGAATTTATAGGAGGCGGAAAAATGTTCGACAAGGGAAATTTATCTTTACGATTGAAAATATTCAGAAATAAGCTAAAGGACTTAAAAATTGATGGAGCACTTATAACTAAAAGGGAAAACTATATGTACTTGTCAGGTTTTTCAGGCACTTCTGCCAATTTGCTGATAACTGATAAAAAGGCGTATTTGCTGACAGACTTTAGATACGTTGAACAGGCAGCAAAGCAGGCACCATTATTTGAAATTGTTCAGCACAAGTCTGATATTTTAGACACAATATTTGAAATAGTTAATTCAGAAGGCATTAAGAAGCTTGGATTTGAAGACCAAAGTGTGACCTTTAATCAATACAAAGGATATGCTGACAAAATGAAAAATACAGAATTATTTAGTATAGGCAGTGCTGTCGATGATTTAAGAGCTATCAAGGATGAACAGGAGATAGAAATAATTGACAAGGCAGTACAAATAGCAGATGCAGCATTTGAACATGTTTTAACAATGATAAAGCCTGGTATTACTGAGCTGGATGTGGCAGCTGAATTAGAATATAAAATGAAAAAGCTGGGTGCATCAGGTGCGTCCTTTGAAACAATTGTAGCTTCAGGCATAAGATCCTCAATGCCCCATGGAATTGCATCTGAAAAGAAATTGGAATTAGGTGATACCATTACAATGGATTTTGGTGCTATGTACAACCATTATTGCTCGGATATGACTAGAACTGTTTTTTTAGGGCAGCCCAAAGAGGAAATGTTAAACATTTATACAATAGTCCTGAATGCACAGCTAACATCTGAAAGAGGAGCTATAAGAGGACGTACAGGAAAAGAAGTTGACAAGTTAGCAAGAGACATTATATACGGAAATGGTTATGAAGGTAAATTCGGGCATGGATTAGGCCATGGTGTAGGCTTGGAAATCCATGAGAGTCCAAGACTGTCAATTGGCGGTGAAAGAATTTTAGAAAACAATATGGCTGTAACAATTGAGCCTGGAATATATGTTGAAGGCTTGGGCGGTGTAAGAATTGAAGATACAATTATCATTAAGGATGACAATCCTATGGTATTGACAAAGTCAACAAAGGAAATAATAATATTGTAATTTATTTGGCAATAATTGCATGATTATAGACTAGTTTCACTAGGAAAGATAAAATAATATGAAAAAACGTATAATATTGAAAATTTTCCTTGCCTTAAAGTCAAATATAATTTAATATAAATTAAGATGCTAATAATGCAAAATGGTTATTTATGTTATTAATTAATCATAAAATGTATATTTATTACGGAGGTATAGTATGATAGTAGCTGGTGATTTTAAAAATGGTGTGACGTTTGAATATGATAATAACATATTCCAAGTAGTGGAATTCCAACACGTTAAGCCTGGAAAAGGAGCAGCTTTTGTTAGATGTAAGCTAAAAAATATTGTTACTGGTGCTACAGTGGAAAGAACCTTTAACCCAACTGACAAAATGCCTAAGGCACATATTGATAGAAAAGATATGCTATACCTTTACAAAGCCGAAGATCTTTATTATTTCATGGATGTTCAGTCATATGAGCAGCTTCCAATAAACAAGGAAACAATAGGTGATACTCTTGCTCTTGTTAAGGAAAATGAAGTAGTTAGAATACTTTCACATAAGGGAAATGTTTTCGGAATTGAACCTCCTACATTTGTTGAGCTAGAGGTTACTGAAACAGATCCAGGATTTAAGGGTGATACTACTACAGGAGCAACAAAACCTGCTACAGTTGAAACTGGTTACGTTGTAAAGGTTCCACTATTTGTAAATATTGGTGATGTTATAAGAATTGATACTAGAACAAATGAGTACATGGAAAGAGTAAACAAATAATAAAATACTAATAATGGTAATGAGGAGGTAGGATTAATGAGCTATATTAGCGAAAGAGTAGCTTTCATCAAAGGCTTGGCAGAGGGTATGAAAATGGATGATTCAACAAATGAGGGTAAATTGTTGAATGCAATCATTGATGTTTTGGATGACATTTCACTTGCTATTGAGGATATTGAAGAAATCCAAGACGAGATGAGCGAACAGGTTGATGGTATTGATGAAGATCTTGCTGAACTTGAAAAAGTGGTATATGAAGACGAAGATCTAGAGTTTGAAGAAGTTGAATGCCCATACTGCGGTGAGATAATAGAAGTTGATCTAGACATGATTGATGAAGATGCTGAAACAATCGAATGTCCCCATTGCCATGAAAAGATAGAGCTAGAATGGGATTGTAACTGCGATGATGATTGTGGTTGCGGTTGTGAATGTGAACATGAAGAAGAATAAGATTATTGAATAAGAATAAGAAATCTCAGATAAAAAAGCTGCTAACATCCGATGTTAGCAGCTTTTTTATGAATAAAATGCAAAATATTTTGTTCTAGGCTAGTATTTTGGGGAGAATACTAGTTAGTTTTTCAAAATATAAATAGTCAATTTTAGATATATTTGAAATGTAAATATATCTAATAATTTACTTTGATTTTGGTTAAGAATATTAAGTTGTCAAATTAAAGCAAAACAATACTAGAATATATGGAGCAAGTTCAGTTATTTTATATTTAAAAATTTTGGGGGTAAAGGGATTTGAAAAAAGGGGTTTATCAATTAATTTCGAAAATGCTAGTACTATTGATAATTCTAAATATGATGAATTACATAGTTTTAGCGGAAGGTCTTACTTATAGTAAGGATTTTACTATTGGAAATGTTTTGAGTGATTATCAGTATTTTGTTAGGGGAAATCTTACAGCTACCGCATCTGGACATGCTGTAGGTGCTGTCGCAGTTGGTGACACATTAGATACAGCAAATACTATAGGTGATGGACAAGTTGCTTCGTCATATGTCAAAAATATTAAAAATATTATTGACTTTTCTCAAGGTAGTTGGGTAAGTTCATATTCTTCTACATATGCTGAATACAGAAATACTTATTTATATTATGAGACAGTGGAACCAACAGTGCCTTCATGGCTTTCTACAAGATTTACCTATAATCCTGGATATATTAATTTTAATAGTGCTTTTACTGCTCTGCAACGAGAGTCCAGTGCAATGAGTGCAAATGGAAGCAATAATTATTCTCTTGTTGGGGGAACATTAACAATTAATCTTAATCCTTTAGATGATACATATGTGACAATTCCATATGATACAATTAAAGATGCATCAAGTATAGTAATTTCAGGTCTATCTTCTATACAGGATTTTGTTAATCATAGGTATGTAATTTCAATCACCGGAATTAATACCAATGATTACACGCTTTCATTCTATAATATGCAGTTTTATGACGGAATAAATTATCAAACATTTGGTCAGATATTAAAGGGCTTAGATGGTAGTGTTAATGGAGCGCAGATTAATTTTGAAGGAATGAAGTTGATATGGAATTTTCCAGATGCTGAAGGTACTATAAGTGCTATGGGATTATCTGGTCATTTAGTAGCGCCTCTGGCAGATGCTTCAGTAAGTGGTGGAAATTTTGAAGGTGGAGTAATTGCAAAGAATTGTACAGCAGATGCAGAGGGGCATTACTTTACTTTTTATAAGCCAGGAACAGCCCCTGAAATAGCAGCACCAATAGCAACAGTACCGGGAGCGCCAACAGCGGTAACTGCTACAGCTGGTGATGGACAAGTTACAATAACATATACAGTGCCAACTAATGATGGGGGAAGTCCGATAACAGGCTATAAAATAGAAGTATACGATGGCGTAACTCTTGTAAAAATAGTTGATGTGGCTTCTACAGAAACAACAGCAACAATAATAGGCTTAACTAACGGAAAAGAGTATAGCTTTGATGTAATAGCAACCAATGCAGTTGGAGATAGTACTCCTTCAAATGTACTTACAGCAACGCCTGTTGCACCAGCGCCACCAGCAACGGTACCGGGAGCGCCAACAGCGGTAACTGCTACAGCTGGTGATGAGCAAGTTACAGTAACCTATACAGCACCAACCACTGATGGAGGAAGTCCAATAACAGGCTATAAAATAGAAGTATACGATGGCGTAACTCTTGTAAAAACAGTTGATGTAGCTGCTACAGAAACATCAGCTATAATAACAGGCTTAACTAACGGAAAAGAGTATAGCTTTGATGTGATAGCAACCAATGCAGTTGGAGACAGTGCTCCTTCAAATGTACTTACAGCAACGCCTATTGCGCCAGCACCACCAGCAACAGTACCGGGAGCACCAACAGCAGTAACTGCTACAGCTGGTGATGAACAAGTTACAATTACATATACATCACCAACCAGTGATGGAGGAAGTCCGATAACAGGCTATAAAGTACAAGTTTATGATGGCATAGATTTTGTAAAAACAGTTGATGTAGCTGCTACGGAAACAACAGCCACAATAACAGGATTAACTAACGGAAAAGAGTATAGCTTTGATGTAATAGCAACCAATGCAGTTGGAGACAGTGCTCCTTCAAATGTACTTACAGCAACGCCTGTAGCACCAGCACCACCAGCAACAGTACCGGGAGCACCAACAGCAGTAACTGCTACAGCTGGTGATGAACAAGTTACAATTACATATACATCACCAACCAGTGATGGAGGAAGTCCGATAACA
>JAEWZA010000511.1 GCA_023395575.1 Bacillota bacterium | reverse complement strand
GTGCATCAGGTTACAAAGGAAGAGAGAAAGAGGCTAGTAATACTTCTAAAAGGACTAGAATGTACAATTATTGCTGCAAGGCCAATAAAAGAAGCCATAGTAACTGCTGGAGGAATTAAAACTAATGAAATTAATCCATCTACTATGGAATCAAAGAAGGTAAAAGGATTATATTTTGCAGGTGAGATAGTTGATGTAGATGCTTATACTGGAGGATTTAATCTTACAATTGCTTTTTCTACAGGCTATTTGGCTGGAATTAGCTGTAATTCGGAAACGTAAATTTATCAAAGAAATTAGGAAATTATGTGTAATCTGCCTCAAATTTGTACATAATTATATAACAATAACATATTACAATTTATTGTTATATAATTATACAAATAATTAGGGGCATACAAATGAAAATTAATTTTTTTGGATTCATAAAGAAAAGCAAAAAAGACAAGATTACTATTTTTGAGGATATGCTTTTTGGAATATGTATTGCAAGCTTTCTGATTCTTGTTTCAGTTCAGTCAGTATTGCTGATACCATCTGTAAGAGATACTTTTAATCTCGCTGACAAAAGCATTGGGGAACCCTTAAGTAAAGATGATTATCTGTATAAACAAGGACAAATAACACTCAAAATGATTGGTACTGAACCTGATCCAACCGTTCAAATATTAGTTAATGGAGAAACTGTAGCAATATTTGAAAGCCTTATAATGAAGATTAGCGTTAATGATGGTGACGTTATTGAAATAGATGGTAGTCATAGTCTTACAGGACACATAATTATGGTTGATTCGGTATCTGAAAATATAAGCAGTGAGTGCAGTACCTCTGTTGCAAAAATTATTTCGAACATACAGAAACTTGTTAAGGTACAAATTTATTAATATACCCATAACAATATTGTTTTATGTAGAAAAAACCTATATAATAAGTTTTATAGGTTTTTTATTGTTATAGTATAAGTCCTGGAGGATGAATATGGGAATAACTGGAGATGAAAACAATGCATTTGGAAGTAAAGAGATTTCAGGTGCAGCCATAAAAATAGCATTAACTAGTGATAGAACTTCCGAAAAAAAGCTACAGATGGAGTTTAGCCAAATAGGCATAAGTTCAGCAGCTGTTGATTATGGCGGTGAATTTATTACGTCTGTTATGAAGATAGTTGAAAGAGCAGTTGTGGCATCAAAACGTGAAGGCGTCATATCTGAAAGTCATGCCGAACAGGGTGCTGTTGCAGGAGCCACTAGAGAAGCTATTTCACAAATAATGCCAAAAGCAATTGGACTTAATGTAGGTGGCAAAATTGGTATAGCAAGACATAAAGACCACATTAGTGTTGCTATATTTTTTGGTATAGGTTTACTGAATTTAAATGAAGTAGCCATCGGACTTGGACATAGAGTCGTATAAATAGAATTAATTCATATATAACAATCTTGCCAGTTGAAAAACATATTTATCTAAATTAATTAATAAGAGAAATATGTTATATAAAATTCAAGAGTATTTTTGTATGGCACATATTGGGTTTGGAGGGTGTAATGTTTGTTAGAGCAATAAGAGGGGCAATAACTGTTTTGGATAATACAGAAAAATCAATATTAGAAGGAACTAAGGAACTTCTTGTCGAAATAATAAATAGAAATGAATTGGATAAGGAGAGCATTATTAGTGCAATTTTTTCTGTTACAAATGACCTGAATGCGACATTTCCAGCTATTGCAGCTAGAGAGCTTGGGTGGAGAGATATTTCACTGATGTGTACAAATGAGATTGATGTTCCTAATAGCTTAGAAAAATGTGTAAGAATATTAATTCATTTTAACACCGAAAAGAAAAATGACGAAATTACACACGTTTATCTTAAGGGGGCATCAGTTTTAAGGCCTGATATAATAAAATAATATACACATTATCAAATAGATTGGATTCTTGAGGGAAGATGTGTCCTTTGGAGTGGAGGGTTATTAACTCGAAAACATAGTTTGTGCAAACATAGTGCATTTTTCGAGTTTTACGTACCTCCACGAAGATTACATTTTATATTTGCCATAAGTCTAACGTGGAGGTTAGTATGCCAAAGAGTATAGCAATTGATGGCCCGGCAGGGGCGGGCAAAAGTACTATTGCAAAAAAAGTATCTGCAAATCTTGGGTTTATTTATTTAGACACAGGAGCTATGTATAGAGCTGTAGCCTTAAAAGCAATAAAGGAAGGTTTAGATACAAAGTCACAAATTGATATAGAAAAAATAATATCAAATATTGATATAACTATATCACATGAGAACAATACCCAAAGAATTTTTCTTGATGGGGTTGATGTTTCAGAGTCTATTAGAACTCCGGAAGTATCTGCAGGTGCATCTAATGTTGCGGTATTCAAAGAGGTACGGTTAAAATTAGTTGATTTACAACGTAAAATAGCTGAGGATAAAAGTGTGGTAATGGATGGCAGAGATATTGGTTCATATGTTTTGCCAAATGCTGATTTAAAGATATTTTTGACAGCAACAGTTGATGAAAGAGCTAGAAGAAGATATGAGGAACTAAAGCAAAAAGGTCAAAAGGTTGATTTTGAGGAAGTAAAAGCTGATATGATTATAAGAGATAATAATGATAGTTCAAGAGCTTTTGCACCACTTACTAAAGCAGTAGATGCAATTGAGGTTGATTCTACATCGATGACAATTGATGAAGTAGTTGAGAGGATTATGTATTTTTATAATAATTATTGCTATTCTAATTAATTGAAATATTAAGAGATATGCGATTATGGTTAATAAAAAGGAGGGCTGAGTACATACTAGCGTATTAATGGAGTAGTTTATCTAATAATAGTGGTGTGTGCTTAAATATCTATGCAAATAGTTGTGGCTAGTACTGCTGGATTTTGTTTTGGTGTAAATAATGCTGTAAAAATTGTTTTTGATTTAGCAGAAAAATCTGAAGATAAAATATACACATTAGGCCCAATTATTCATAATGAACAAGTAGTAAATAAATTGCAAGAGCATGGAATATCAGCCATTGATTTGCCTGAACAAGCATCAACTTCTTCAAAGGTGGTTATCAGAGCTCATGGCGTTGGACCTAGTGTTATATCAGAGTTTGAGGCTAAAGGCATTGAAGTTGTTAATGCCACATGTCCATATGTAGGGAAAATACAACGTTTAGTTAATCAGAAGTATAATGAAGGCTGTCAGATAATTATTATTGGAGATAAAAAGCATCCAGAAATTATTGGTATAAATGGATGGTGTAACAATTCTGCTTATATTATTGACAGTGTTGAGCAAGTTAAAACATTACCGAATATAGAAAAAAGCATTTGTGTTGTTGCTCAAACTACATTTATTCGAGAAAAATGGAAAAAAATTATTGAGAGTTTAAATAAAAGGTTTGAAAATGTTTTAAAATTTGATACAATATGTAATGCGACGGATAAAAGGCAAACAGAAGCTGATAAAATTTCAAAAGAAGTAGATATGGTACTTGTTATTGGTGGAGAAAATAGTTCAAATACCAATAAGCTATTTGAAATTTGTAAGGCTAACTGCCCGGAAACCTATAAAATACAAACAGCCAGTGATATTCCACCGGTTGATATAAAAAAAATTAAAAAAATTGGTATTACTGCGGGGGCGTCAACACCTGACTGGGTAATCAAGGAGGTTATTCATAACATGAGTGAATTAGATAAACAGGATTTAGAGATGAGCTTTGCTGATGCATTTGAAAGCTCGCTAGTGACTTTGACAACGGGTCAGATCACAAAAGGAAGGATTATCGGATTTAATTTAAATGAAGTATATGTTGACTTGGGCTTCAAATCAGATGGAATTATTCCAATGCAGGAGTTTTCTGATGATATAGACTTTGATCCTGAAAAATCACTTAAAGTTGGAGATGAAGTTGATGTTTTTGTAGTTAGAGTTAATGATGGTGAAGGAAATGTAATGCTAAGCAAAAAGAAGGTTGATGCTGTTAAAGGCTGGGATGTTCTTGAAGAGGCTTTTGAAAACAAGAGACCAATTGCTGTAAAAATAAGCGAAAAGGTAAACGGCGGAGTAATTGGTTATTCACATGGTGTTAAAATATTTATTCCTGCTTCTCAAATAAGTGATAGATTTATAAAAGATTTATCCTCATTTGTAAAACAAGTATTGCAAATTCAGATTATAGAAATGAACAAGCAAAAAAGAAAAGTAGTTGGTTCAGCAAGAATAATTATTGAGAAAAACAAGGAATTTGCATCAAGTGAAGTATGGGATAATATAGAAGTGGGCAAAGTATACAAAGGCCAAGTTAAGAGTCTTATGGACTTTGGCGCATTTGTTGATATAGGTGGAGTAGATGGACTTGTTCATTTATCTGAGTTGTCTTGGAATAAGATTAAACATCCATCTGAAGTAGTAAAGGTTGGAGATGAATTAACAGTTTCTGTTATTGATTTTGATAAAGAAAAGAAGCGTATTTCACTTGGTTTCAAAAAGAAAGAAGATAATCCTTGGGTAAGTGCAATTAAAAAGTATGAAGTTGGAAATGTTATCACTGGTAAAGTTGTTCGTTTAGTGCCATTTGGTGCTTTTGTTGAAATCGAACAGGGTCTTGATGGGCTTGTGCACATTTCACAGATTTCATCAGTTAGATTAGGTAAGCCAGGAGATGTTCTTAAAATAGGTCAAGAGGTTCAAGCGAAAATTACTGAGCTTGATGTAGATGCTAAGAAAATAAGCCTTAGCATTAAAGAGGTTAATCCAATTGATCCAGAAGGTGCAAAGAAAGAAGTTCCTGTTGTTGCTGCTGGTGAAGAGTTGCCAACTGAGCATAAAGAAGATATGACAAATACTATAGCTGAAAGTATAAATAGCTTAAATGATTAATTGTATTTAAAATAAACATGGTTGTTATGACAACTGGTATATTCTAAGCAACTTACTATAAAAATATTACTTGATAAGAAAGAACTATAGTATATTGGATTGCTTTACAATTCAATAAAGGAATAGACAACCTTAAATTATGTACTCTGTGTTTTATTATAAATAAGGATGTACCTTGGTACGTCCTTATTTAAATATAAAATTACATTTCTGCAATACATGAATTATAGGGTGCCCCTATCAGATAATACTAATGGGAGATAAAGTTAAAAGAAATTATAAATACTTTAAAGGAGGTGCCGATTCCATGTTATTTCTAAAGATTTTATAGAAGAAACATGGATATAATTATGGATTATGAATTATTCAAAGAAGAAGTATTTAAGATTACCAAAATAAACCTTTCTCTATACAAAGAGAAGCAGATGAAAAGAAGAATAGATGCACTAATTAAAAAAAATAATTTTGATAATTATTCAAGCTATGTGCAAGCTCTAAAGCTGAACAAAGACTTATTAAAAGAATTTGTAACTTATCTTACTATAAATGTTTCAGAATTTTATAGAAATCCTGACCAATGGGAAGTTCTCGAGAAAGAGATTTTTCCTCTTTTATTAATTAAAAAGAAAAAAATAACAATATGGAGTTCTGCTTGCTCGACAGGTGATGAGCCATATACTTTGGTAATGGTTTTAAATAAACTATTACCACTTAGTTCAATAAAAATACTTGCCACTGATATAGACCTAGAGGCTTTAGAAAAGGCACAAAATGGGGTATATTCCGCAAAAAGCTTAGAGAATTTACCAAAAGAGATGAAATCAAAATACTTTACTGTAATGGGGGATACCTACAAGATAAATAACGAAGTAAAGAATTGTGTTGAATTTAAACAATTTAATCTTTTAAGAGACACATATCCTAAAGGTATTGATTTAATTGTATGCAGAAATGTACTTATTTACTTTACAGATGAAGCAAAGAATGATATTTATAAGAAGTTTAATATGTCATTGAATTCACAAGGTATTTTATTTGTTGGAAGTACCGAGCAATTAATTATGGCAAGCAAATATAATTTTAAGTCAATAAAAACATTTTTCTATGAAAAAGATGAAGATAATTTTAGCTTTTAAGATTCTAAACTAAAAGATTAAGAATAAAATTAAAAGAGTTTGAAAATATTATTTTCAAACTCTTTTGGTGCGGATAACAGGACTTGAACCTGCATGAAATTGCTCTCACATGGACCTGAACCATGCGCGTCTGCCAATTCCGCCATATCCGCATAAATTGACTGCAATATGTATTTTACTATAAATAAAAAAATAATGCAATAGAAGAGTTGACTAAAAAGAAAAATTGGAATATATGGGATATTATAAAAATACTGTTGCCAGACAACTTTGCATATTTGAATAATAAAGGGGGATAGAGTTCATGCTAATGTGTTAGTGTTAATTACTACTTTCACATGGTATGTATATTAT
>JAEWZA010000508.1 GCA_023395575.1 Bacillota bacterium | reverse complement strand
TCGTTAAACTGGTTTATAGTGAGCAAACAGCTATTATTACAGAATTTACATCTTTGCAGTTCAGTACTGTATTCAAAATCACCAATATTTTCCTTAGTTAACAAAGTAGACTTTGTTCCAGTATAACGCTCCTTTGCAATAAGCGCTGCACCAAATGCACCCATAAGACCAGCTATATTGGGTCTAATGGCTTCTCTTTCCGAAATCAATTCAAAGCTTCTCAAAACTGCATCATTTAAAAAAGTTCCGCCCTGAACAATAATCTTTTCACCCATATCCTTAGGATCACGGATTTTGATAACCTTAAGCAACGCATTTTTTACAACAGAATAAGACAATCCTGCAGAAATATCTCCTACCTGCGCACCTTCTTTTTGAGCCTGCTTTACTCTTGAATTCATAAAAACAGTACAGCGTGAGCCCAAATCAACAGGCTTTTCTGCCAACAATGCCTGAGAGGCAAATTCTTCAACCGTTGAATTCAAAGATTTTGCAAAGGTCTCAATAAATGAACCACAGCCTGATGAGCAAGCCTCATTAAGCATTATGCTGTCAATAATACCATCCTTGATTTTTAGGCATTTCATATCCTGTCCACCAATATCAAGAATAAAATCTACTCCAGGCAGAAAAAAGTCAGCAGCTTTGTAGTGTGCTATTGTTTCTATTTCCCCTATATCAACACCAAGTGCAGCTTTAATTAAACCCTCACCATAGCCTGTAACCGTTGAGTTAACAATTCTGGCTTCTGAAGGTAATTTAGAATAAATGTCCTTAAGTATTTTAATTGAAGAATTTAATGGGCTGCCTTGATTACTTCCATAATAGGAATAGAGCAATTCTCCTTCAGTATTAATCAAAGCTGCTTTCGTAGTAGTTGAACCCGCGTCAATTCCAAAAAAGCAATCCCCTTTGTAGTCTGCTAGCGACTTTGTACTAATTGAAGCCTTGCCATGTCTTTCTCTAAATTCGTCAAGCTCCTTCTGACTATTAAACAGAGGGCTAAGCCTTTCAACTTCATGAACTGAAATTGTATTTATTCTAGGTAATTTTTCCTTTAATTTTTTAAAGGTTATAGACTTACACTCTTTTGATGAAAGAGCAGCACCAATTGCAACAAAAATCTGAGAATTATCCGGAAAAACTACTTCCTCAGGCTTTAGATTTAGTGTAATCTCAAATCTTTTTCTGAGTTCAGATAGAAAATAAAGTGGGCCACCCAAAAATGCAATATTGCCCTTTATTGGCTTACCACATGCCAGACCGCTGATAGTTTGATTTACAACAGACTGAAAAACCGAAGCGGCAATGTCTTCTTTAGCTGCTCCCTCATTTAATAATGGTTGAATATCAGTTTTCGCAAACACGCCACATCTTGCCGCAATTGGGTATATGACTCTGCTACCTTTTGCAAGCTCATTAAGCCCCATTGCATCGGTCTGCAATAGAGATGCCATCTGATCGATAAATGAACCGGTACCTCCTGCACAGGTACCATTCATTCTCTGCTCAAGACCTCCTTTAAAATAGGTTATCTTAGCGTCTTCTCCACCCAATTCTATAGCAACATCCGTCTTTGGAATAAGCTTTTGAACAGCCTCAGATCCAGCAATAACCTCTTGAATGAAATCTAGGTCAAGCCACTGAGAGACAAGTAATCCCCCCGAACCTGTTATCATAACAGTGCATTCACCATCAATAAACTGTTCACAAGTGTCATTCATAACTTCAAAAATTGTTTTCCTTATATCAGAATAATGTCTTTGATATTTTGAATAAAGGATATTATTATTATTGTCAATAACCACTATTTTTACAGTAGTCGAACCTACATCTAACCCAACATAATAAAACTTTTTCATTCTCTACCTAACCCCAACTATATTTTGTAATTGCTTATAAATATCTATTTAATAAACATATGCATAAATATATATGTTTTGCTATTTATTATTATATCATTTATTCCTTAACTATTCTTATGTGAAGTTCTTCCAATTGCCCTTCATCAACGATATCTGGCGCATTATCCATAGGTGATGATGAATTTTGTACCTTTGGAAATGCTATTACATCTCTGATACTATCAGTCTTTGCCATTAACATAATCATTCTATCCAAACCAAAAGCCATACCGCCATGTGGAGGGGTTCCATACTTGAAGGCGTTTAGAAGGAATCCAAATTTCCTATTAGCATCTTCCTCAGTAAATCCTAGCATTTCCAACATTTTTGCCTGCAATTCCTGTATATGAATTCTAATACTTCCTCCACCCAACTCAACACCATTTAATACTATGTCATATGCTTTTGCACGTACTTTACCAGGATCAGTATCAAGTAATTCCAAATCCTCATCCATTGGGCAAGTAAAAGGATGATGCTTCGCTGCATAACGGTTTTCTTCTTCATCATATTCAAATAGAGGGAATTCAGTTACCCACAAGAATTTAAATTCATCTGGATCCAATATATTGAGTCTTCTTGCCACTTCAAGCCTCAACTGACCCAACGCATCATAAACAATGTCATTTTTATCGGCAACAAAGCAAATCAAGTCTCCTGGCTGTGCATCAGCTCTTTCAAGCAATGCTTTCATCTCATCTTCAGTCATAAACTTTGCAAAGGAGGACTTAATCTCATTATCAGCCCCTAATGAAATCCAAGCCATTCCTTTTGCCTTATATGTTTTTATAACCTCTACTAATGCATCAATTTCTTTTCTGCTGAATTTTGAACAGCCTTTTGCATTAATAGCTCTAACACTTCCACCAGAAGCGACAGCATCAGTAAACACTTTAAAACCACAGTCTGCAACTAAATCAGACATATTTACAAGCTCCATTCCAAAACGGATATCTGGCTTATCTGATCCATATCTTTCCATTGCTTCAGCATATGGCATCCTTATAAATGGTGTTTCAAGTTCAACACCTAATGCTTCCTTAAAAGCTCTCTTTATAAAGCCCTCATTACAAGTAATAACATCATCTACATTTACAAAGGACATTTCGATATCTATTTGTGTAAATTCAGGCTGCCTATCTGCTCTAAGGTCTTCATCTCTAAAACATTTCGCTATTTGGAAGTACCTGTCAAAGCCAGAAACCATAAGAAGCTGTTTGTAAAGCTGTGGTGACTGTGGCAGTGCAAAGAACTTACCCTCATGAACTCTACTAGGAACGAGATAATCTCTTGCTCCTTCAGGAGTACTTTTAATAAGAATAGGTGTTTCCACCTCTAAGAAACCATTTTCATCATAATAGTCACGTGCAACCTTTGAAACTCTGTGTCTTAATATGAAATTCCTTTGCATGTCAGGTCTTCTTAAATCCAGGTATCTATACTTTAATCTTGTCATTTCATTAGCATCTAAGTTTTCCTCAATATAAATTGGAGGAGTTTCAGCAGTACTCAGAATTCGTAGTTCCTTTGCAGTAATTTCTATACCACCGGTTGCCATTTTTTTATTAACAGCCTCAGGTGCTCTTGCAGAAACTGTACCCACAACAGCAAGAACAAATTCACTTCTGATAGTTTTTGATTTTTCAAACATTTCTCCATCTTTATCTGTAAACACAATCTGCAATATGCCTGATCTATCCCTCAAGTCTACAAAAACAAGGCTGCCCAGATTTCTCTGTTTTTGAACCCATCCCATTACTGTTACTGTTTCCCCGATATTTTCTGTACCAAGCTCAGTACATTTGTGACTTCTTTTAAGTCCATAAATTGATTCACCCATTTTTAATACCTCCATATCCGCATTCTGCGGTTTATTTAATATACATAACTCAAACTTCGCACATAAAAATCTATTGGTGCGGTAGATACTTTTCAGCCTTCACAAATAAACTACAATACATTGAGCATTTAAAACCTTTCAACTAGAACAATTGTTTATCAGCTTTTAAGCTCCTCAATAATCTGTTCTAATTCAAGCTCATTTTGCTCTCCTGTTTCCATATTTTTTAGTTTAAACTTGCCTGCCTTCACTTCATCCTCACCAATAACTATTACATAAGGAATACCCAGCTTGTCTGCATAAGAGAATTTCTTTCCCATTTTTCCTTCATTAAAATAAATCTCTGTAGGGATATCAGCTTCTCTTAACTTCGTTGAAAGCTCCAAAGACTGAGCCATAGTTTCCTGCATTGGAATTACAAGAATTTTTGAAGGTGTGGCTTTTTTTGTCTCACCTACTATACCAGCAGCCCTAAGCTGATAAAACAACCTTGTAAGTCCAATAGATATACCAACACCTGGAAGCTTTTTGTTTGTATAATTTTGTGCCAAATTGTCATACCTTCCACCTGAGCAAACACTTCCAATTGAAGGATATTGGTTTAATATAGTTTCATAAATTGTACCTGTATAGTAATCCAAGCCTCTTGCTATAGTCAAATCCACAGTATAATTTGCTGCTGGTACTTTGAAGGAAGCTATATAATTAAGCACTGCTTCAAGCTCTTTTACACCTTCAACAAAGGTATCATTATCTATTTCTAATTCATTTAAGTTCTTTATAATGTCACTGCAACTGCCTTTAATACTAACAAATCTTAAGACACTATTAGCATCATACTCCGAAAGTCCAATTGCTTTGAGTTCTGATGTCACTGCTTCATTCCCTATCTTTTCCAATTTATCAATAGTCCTCAGAACTTCTGCCTTGTCAGAAACCTTTAAGCTTTCAAAAAATCCATTTAAAATCTTTCTATTGTTAATTCGTATAGTAAAATCATCAAAGCCAAGTGCCTTAAAAGTAGAATAAATAACACTTAATATCTCTGCATCATTTATAACACTTAAGCTTTCATTTCCTATTATATCTATATCACATTGATAAAATTCTCTGAATCTGCCTTTTTGTGGCTTTTCTCCTCTGAATACCTTACCTATATGATATCTCTTAAAAGGAAAAGTCAATTCACCGAAATGCTGTGCAACAAATCTTGCCAAAGGTACAGTCAAATCAAATCTTAGGGATAAATCATTATCACCCTTATTAAACCTATATATTTGTTTCTCAGTCTCACCACCGCCCTTTGCCAACAGTACTTCTGATTTTTCAATCATAGGCGTATCAACAGGTATAAACCCGTATTTTTCATAGTTCTTCTTGATTGTATCAAGCATATTATTAAATACAATCTGGTCTGCAGGCAAAAGCTCCATAAAGCCCGGTAGTATTGAAGGCGTAATTATCTGCTTTGTCATTTAATACAACTCCTATCATATATATAATTTTAAAAATTTCAAAGGAACAATGTTAAGATACATCAACATTAAAAATAAACTCCCATACGTTAAAAAATCCCCCTAATCCCAGCAAGGGACGAGAGGAAACTTCCCGCGGTACCACCCTAATTACTCTATTAAATATAGAACCTACTTAAAATCTTTAACGCAGAAAACGGATGAGTTTTGCTCATCAACCACGGAGATTATCTCCTAGAGGGTGTCTTTCCCCAGCTTAGCTATGAGCTGCTCACAGTCCAAGGCAGCTTTCCCTGAAATAGCAATTACTGAATACTCTCCCTTTTAAGGTCTTTGCAGTATTTAAACATATTATTACATCTTTATATATTTTAAAATTTGCTTTAACTATTGTCAATATTTATTATTTTTTAATTGATTACACAGTTTAGCTTTTCTTTCAATCATTTCATCAATTCTACCAAGATACTCTTCAACAGTCTTGACATTAAAAGCCCTCTCTATTCTATTTTGTGGAAAAACGAATTTGGAAGCTGCTCCAGCCCCGCAGGCGAAAATGGACTGTCTCTCTTCCATTATCTGAATGTTGTAGAGACATTCTTTATTTTATCTGCTATAGCCTACGTTCTCTAGATTTCCCAATATATTTTTATGTCTGTAAAGATAATAGGGATTAAGCCCCATTTCTTTTGAATATTCTCCTGCAATATCTACCATTTCGGATACTTGTCTGTATTGAGTTTCTAAATTGTAATTTTCCTTTTCTTCAGTTAGTCGTGATGCTCTTTTTATGGACATTGTATGAACAGTTAAGCTATCTGGTTCCAGAGGCTTTATTTTTTCAAGTGTTTCTCGGAACATAGCCACATCTTCTCCTGGTAGTCCACATATAATGTCCATGTTAATATTATCAAAGCCTAAATCACGAGCCATATAGAATGCCTTTACAATATCCTCTGGAGAATGCTTTCTCCCTATCCTTTCTAAGGTTGCTGAATTCATAGTTTGAGGATTTATGCTTATTCTTGAAACCAAGCTATCTTTAATTACCTTTAATTTATCAACATCAATTGTATCAGGTCGTCCAGCTTCAACAGTATATTCTTTCAAATCAGCCAAGTCCAAGTACTCCTCAACACCCTCCAAGAGCCTTGACAATTGATTAGCTTTTAACGATGTTGGCGTTCCACCACCAATATATATGCTTTCAATATAAAAATTACAATCTTTAATTAGCTCTCCTGTATGCTTAATTTCCTTAAGCAAGTTTTCTATATATAAATCCACTACTTTTTTATATTGTCCGATTGTGCTGGAGCTAAAAGAGCAATAAAGACATCTTGTTGGACAAAAAGGAATTCCTATATATAAGGAGATGCTGTTATCCTTGGAATTTAAAAATAAATTTCGTTGATTTTCTGCAACCTCATACAGAAGCTTAGCTTTATTAGCTGTAACAAAATAGTCCTTTTTCAAAGTTGAAATAATATCATCCTTATCCATACCCTTGTCAATAAACTCATTTACCAATTTAGCTGGTCTAATTCCTGTTAAAACTCCCCAGGGAATGGTTTTACCTGTATATTGGGTCAATAGTGCAAACAATTTTCTTTTAAATATACGTTTAAAGCTCTTAAGCTGCTGCTTGTCCTCAGCTTCAAATACTTTATTACAAGGCAAGCTGACAATTTCATCAAAGTCCCCATCTGTTAATCTAATCTTAATACATTCACTACCATCTAATATTGTTTTGCTGCATAAAATAAATGCCCCGGAACACTTCTCCCAAGGCTCTTCTAAAAACTTGATCTCATCTGGCAAAAAAAATAGTTTAATAATATCTTCAAATTCATAGTTAATACTGCTACATTCATTTCTATAAAATAACATTTCATTCCTCTTCATATTCAGCATTTGTAAAATTTTCTTTGTCTATTAGTGTACATGATACATGATGGTGGCTTTTCCTGACCTGAAATGCACCATGTTCGCACTATTTAGAATTTCAGGTTGTACTCACCTGTTATATATACTCTTTTATTGTGAAAAGACACTTGTGGCTTTTCCTGACCTGAAATGCACCATGTTCGCACTATTTAGAATTTCAGGTTGTTACCACTGAGCTGAGCTCTTTATGGGATTGGCTCTCTTTTCCATCTCAATTGTTGTACTATTTCCATGTCCTGGGTATACAACCATATCGTTTGGTAGTACAAAGAGCTTATTAACAATGGAATTGTATATATCCTCAAAACTGCCATTTGGAAAGTCTACTCTTCCATAGCCAAATCTAAACAGTGTATCTCCTGAAAACAGAGTGTTATTAACTTCAATGCAAATAGACCCTACCGTATGACCAGGTGTATGAATAATTTTGAATTCCAAACTCTCTAACTGTATTATGCTGCCATCTCTCAGCACTTCATATTTTCCATTATAAAAAGTAGCCATTCCAGAAAATGCAGATAAATTATATCTAGCATCTTCCAAAGCACTTTTATCATTAACATGAATATATACTGTTGCATTTGTATTTTTTACTATTTCATTTAGTTCTATAATATGGTCTACATGTCCATGAGTAAGTATCACCTTTTCAATTGTCAAATTTAATTCTTTTGCAGCTGCTAGAACCTTTTCGCATTTGACTCCAGCATCAATTAAAACAGCCTTTTTATTATCACCAATTAAATAAGAAATTGAATCATACATGCCACCAAAAACTGGTTTTACAATCATATTAACCTCCTACGCTCCATTTGAGCAAAAACTATAGTAAAGCTATCAGTGGCGAACCTCTGCTTCAAGTAATTCGTCTCACTTATGATAACATGGAATTCATTATATAATTTTTAACTAATACTATTTGAGGGTGCGATAAACCGCTGATGTTAAACAATATACTTCATTGTGGGAAAATTGATTTAAAATTCCTTTTTACTATCTAACATAAGTGTAACTGGCCCATCATTGCTTATATCTACAAGCATATGTGCTTGAAATACTCCCTTTTGAGCTATTATTCCATAATGATTGCATTTACTTAAGAAATACTCATAAAGCTCATTTGCTTTTTCAGGTCTTGCAGCCTTATCAAAACTAGGTCTCTTACCTTTTCTGCAATCTCCATATAGTGTGAACTGGGAAACAACTAGTATTTCTCCACCTATGTCCAACAAGGATTTATTCATTTTTCCATCATTGTCTTCAAAAATACGCAGATTAAGAATTTTTTCTGTTAGGTAGTCAGCATCAGAAAAAGAGTCTTCAAGTCCAACTCCTAACAGCACCATAAGCCCCTGTTGTATTTGACCTACAACACTATCCTCTACTGTAACCTTTGAATTTATTACCCTTTGCACAACGGCCCTCATCTTAACCTCCACAGCTATACCTTCAAAAATCGCTTGCGATTTTTGCTGCTCGAAAATACACCATGTTCGCACTAATTATGATTTCGAGCTTACCTCCCATACCTTCAAAAACCGCTTGCGGTTTTTGTGGCTCGAAAACACACCATGTTCGTACAAACTATGTTTCGAGCTAACCTCCACAGCAATACCTTCAAAAATCGCTTGCGATTTTTGCTGCTCGAAAATGCACCATGTTCGCACTAATTATGATTTCGAGCTTGCCTCCCAAACCTTCAAAAACCGCTTGCGGTTTTTGTTGCTCGAAAACGCACCATGTTCGTACAAACTATGTTTCGAGCTATTGCTTATTTCTCGTCACATCAAACACGCTGTCTATCTTTCGCAGCTTCTTAATTATTTTTTCTAACTGCTCGGTATTAGTTATTTCCAGAGTAAGGTTAATTATAGTTACCTGCTCCTTTGTCGTTCTCGCATTTAAAGCTTTAATTGGTATTTTCAATTCAGTAACGCTATTTGTCACATCTAGCAATAACGAAGACCTATCATGGGCCATTACTGTTATATCTGCTTTATAGGCTACATCAACTGTTGAATACCATTTAACATCTATCAGCCTGCCTTCTTTTTCAAGACCTGCCTTTACATTTATACAATCGCTTCGGTGTACCGAAACTCCTCTTCCACGTGTTATATAGCCAATTATTTCATCACCCGGAACAGGATTGCAGCACCTAGAAAGTCTTACTAAGCAATTGTCAATTCCTTTAACAACAATTCCGCTTTCAGGAATACGCTTTTTCTTCTTTTCATTTTTGGACTGGGCAATAGTTTCAAGAATCTGCTCTAATTCTTCAGGCTTAATTGTCTTTTTTAGCTCTTCTTTCAGCTTGGTCAACACCTTATTTGTGGTCATGGCACCATAGCCAATTCCAGCATATAAATCCTCTAAAGATGAAAAATTATATCTTCGAAGAACTAATTCTATCCATTCAGGCTTAAATAATTGACTGTAGGTAAAGCCTTGCTTTTTAAGCTCCTTTTCAATCATTTCTTTGCCTCTTATGATATTCTCTTCTCTTTTTTCCTTCTTAAACCATTGATTAATTTTGTTCCTTGCCTGACTGCTTTTTACTATTTTTAGCCAGTCTCTGCTAGGTCCATGTATAGTGGAAGAAGTTAAGATTTCAATAATATCACCATTTTGAAGGGTATAGTCAATTGGTACCATTTTACCATTAACCTTGGCTCCAATCATTTTATTACCAATTGCACTATGAATATAATATGCAAAATCAACAGGTGTAGAATCAACGGGAAGATTCAAGACATCTCCCTTTGGCGTAAATATAAATACCTCATCAGTAAACAAATCTATTTTGAGTGTTTCCATAAATTCGTTTTCGTCTTTGGTATCCTTTTGCCATTCTAAAAGCTGTCGCAGCCATGCAAACTTGTTTTCAGATTCCTTAGCTGCGCCATCCTTTCCTCCATTAGCACCATCTTTTCCAACCTCTTTGTATTTCCAATGAGCAGCAATACCTACCTCTGCAACTCTATGCATATCCCAGGTTCTTATTTGAACCTCAAAGGGCTGCCCTTCAGGACCAATAAGAGTAGTATGTAAAGACTGGTACATATTAGGTTTAGGCATTGCAATAAAGTCCTTGAACCTGCCAGGGATTGGCTTGTACAGTTCATGGACAAGACCAAGTAAAGCATAACAATCCTGAACTGTATTTACAATTATACGAAATGCAAACAAGTCATAAATCTGTTCTATTGTTTTCCCCTGGTCAACCATCTTTCTGTATATACTATAAAAGTGTTTTGGCCTTCCGTCTACCTGAACATTCTCAAGTCCAAGCTCATCTGTCTTCTCTTTTAGCGTTATAACTATTTCATTTATATAAGCTTCTCTTTCTTTTCTCTTGTAAGCTACTTTTTGAACTAAATCATAGTATCCCTTAGGATCTAAATACCTTAGGCATAAATCCTCAAGTTCCCATTTTATTTTTGAAATACCAAGTCTATGCGCCAATGGAGCATATATTTCTAAGGTTTCTCTTGCTTTTGCAATCTGTTTCCCCTCAGTCATGTATTTTAAGGTACGCATATTGTGAAGCCTATCTGCAAGCTTAATCATTATTACTCGAATGTCCTTAGCCATAGCCAAAAACATTTTCCTAAGATTTTCAACCTGCTGCTCTTCCTTTGAAGTAAACGGAATCTTACCCAACTTTGTGACTCCATCAACAAGCTCAGCAACTGCTGTTCCAAAGTCAGCTTTTAACGCTTCATATGTACATGTTGTATCCTCAATAGTATCATGGAGAAGTGCTGCTACAAGCGCAGTAACATCCAGCTCCATATCAGCTAAAATAATTGCAACTTCAACTGGATGAATTATATATGGTTCCCCAGAATTTCTATGCTGACCCTCATGTGCTGTACTTGATACAGTATATGCCTTTTCCAGTAAATCAAAATTAGCATTGGGGTCGTACTTTTTAACTTTTTCAACAAGTAATAAAAAGCGTTCTGTCAAAGTGTAATACCCTCCATTAGTCAATTTGACTTAACTTACTCAACTTTCAATTAATAAGCTATCATACCGGCAATTTTAAGCTGAGAAAATTGCTGGTTTAATTACCTAAAACTCTAATATAGACTTTACTTCATAACCATTTAATTTCTCTCTGCCATTAAGCATTGTGAGTTCAATAAAATATATTAGGCCCACAACCTTTCCTCCAAGCTGCTCAATCAACCTAATATTTGCCTCAGAAGTTCCACCTGTTGCAAGAAGGTCATCTACTATTAAAACATTTTGTCCGGGTTTTATTGCATCAGCATGTATTTCTAAAATATCCTTACCATACTCTAAATCGTACTCAGCGCTTATAGTCTTGTAGGGAAGCTTTCCTTTTTTCCTGACTGGTACAAAACCCTTCCCCATTTTGTATGCAAGAGGTGCGCCGAAAATAAATCCTCTAGACTCAGAGCCAACAATCATATCAAAATCGCCTATCTGATTAGCAAGGTCTTTGAAAGTATCCATACAGTATTTAAATGCCTCTGGGTCTTGCAATACTGTAGTAATATCAATAAAATCAATGCCTTCTTTTGGAAAATCCATAACATGTCTGAGTTTTGATTTTAAGTCCATCGTTAATACTCCTCTTCAATAAACATTTTATAGTAGTTAACCTAATATATTTTAATTTGAATAATTTCTATAACTATATCCATACCTAAGGCATGGACTCTGCAAGTGTAGATGTTTTCTGATGTGTACATATTGAATCTCAGAATTACTAATGTTTTGTAACACTCCTAAACCTAAATTTCTATATAAATTAAGTAAAGGATATAACTATTATAATGAAATATTTACATACTTACAAGTAATTTGATGCATAACTATTTTAATTAACTTTCACGCATATACTTTATAGGTGCGGGAAACTTATCAATCCAATAACATCTGTTTTTATTAATTAGCAACAACTTCAGTTAGTATTTCTATTATAACTGTCTCTGTTACCAATTATCAACAGTAAAGTTTTGTATATTCATTATCTAAAGTGCTGCATAATAATCTGTGCATTTCTATTTCCATTATATTCATTAACATCAATATGAAAAGTCATATCCAGTTTAACACTATTAGTTTGTCCTAAATACATTTTATTTAGCTCCTGCTCTCCAAATTTGCATTTGATGTAGTAGTCAAAGTCTTGTATATCTCCAAAATAAATACAGTCAATGTATCTATTATTAGATAGCAACCTGAGCTTTAGCACATTTTTGTTCACACCTAAAACAGATGCTCTGCTGACTGATATATTTTTATCTGCAAAAAGAGGCTTTAAATTTCCCTTTCCATAAGGCTCAAGTAGCTTTAGCTCGTCAGCTAATTGAATATTAATAGTATCAATAGGAATATGCGCATCAATATATACCTTTGCAATTAAGTCCTCCTCAGTCAGAACAGTGCAAGAATTTAACTGAAGCCTTAAAGTATCTACTTTCTCAGGCTCAAGACTAAATCCAGCTGCCAACGGATGACCACCAAATTTTATCAATAACTCCTTACATTTTTGGAGTTCTTCAAACATATTGTATGCATCAATAGATCTCCCTGATCCTTTTACACAATTTTCACTATCTGTAAGAATAAAAGTTGGGACATTATATTTTTCTCTAATCTTTCCAGCAATTATACCAGCTATGCTTTCATGGATATCAGGCCTATATACCACAAGCACTCTATCATTTTTCAAGTCGCTGTTCTCAATTGTGGCAACAGCCTCCTCAACTCCAGCAAGTGTCATATTCTTTCTTTCTGTGTTCAAGTTGTACAACTCTTGAGCCATTATAACGGCTTTTTCCCTATCATCACATAGCAATAGCTCTAGTCCCTTAAT
>JAEWZA010000499.1 GCA_023395575.1 Bacillota bacterium | reverse complement strand
AAAATTCAAAAAAAGAGTTAGTATTTTTAGCAAAAAAATAAAAAAATACAAAATGGGAAATTTTAACATAAATTAGAGGCGAGTTATATTTTTAGACCAAATAAAAATTTTTACTCGTCGGAGCTGTCACTGTTAAAATATATTTTTAATTAATTAGGTAATTTGCTATAATGGTACAGGCTGCAAATTCTAAAAAGAGGAGAATTTTTTAGATGGAATATACTATTCAAATAAAAACTGCTGTTTTACATATTCTGGATACAACCATAAGTCTTCCGCTGCTTTCCAATAATGAACTATATATTGATGGAGAAATATCAGAGTTTTTAGAAAAGCATATTAATAAAGTATTAGATGATACAAATTTAAAAAAGGCTAGATTTATTGGGGACTCAAATATTGTGAGAGATTTATGCCAAGCAATTAGTGCAGATGAAAATAATTTCACTGAGGTTAGTAAAGAAATAGCAACTGCTATTTTTGATATAATGATGAAAAATGTTGATATTATTTCAGGTGATTTAATATGTTGCTTGCTTGATATAAATAATGAACCACATTATGGAGTATTAAAATTAAACTATAAAACTGGATTCACTCATTATGTAAATCAAGCTGAAGATGGAACAACAAACTCAATTATCAGACACAAGACTTTGCTGCCTGCTGAAGGTCAGAAGGTAGATGAGGCGGTATTAGTAAGTTTGGAAACTGGTGAAATAAAGCTAATAGAAAAAGCCTATGAAATCAATGGTGCTAAGGAATTTTATCTTTCAAAATATTTGCTGAACTGCACCACTGATTTATCAGACAATGAGAAAATGAAGATTATTGACAAAGTAACGAAAAAAATAAACAAAAAATATTATGACGAAGACTTTGAAAAAGTGGCTAAGCTTAAAAATGTTGTCTCACAAAGTTTGGAAGAGGACAACAAGGTAAGTGTGGAAAAAATTGCAGAGGAAATGTTTGATACCAATTTAGAGGTCCGTGAAGAATATATTCAAGAAATACAAAAGGCAGGAATTACAGAAGAGGCAATACAGATTCCTCAAAAAATCGCTGAGAAGAAATTTAAAACTCATAAAATAAAGACGGATACAGGAATAGAAATAAATTTCCCACTTAGTTATTATGATAACAGCGATATGATAGAGTTTTACAACAATCCCGATGGCTCTATTTCAATTATTATTAAGAATGTCGGCAAAATAATTAACAAGCAATAAAATATCGTGTTAGGATACTTTTATTGAACACAGTTTGTGTTTGTTTTTTGCTATGAGCATTATTTAAATTTTGCCATAATGCTCATAGTGTTTTTATAGGACTGTTTTACTAACTCTCTATTTTTATTTGTTATGTAAGATTCTTTAATATTTGGTTCAGGGATAGGAATTATTTTGAATACCGGTCTATTGTTAACATAGTTCTTATCAACCCAGGTTGGAATATAATCTGCATTTTTTAGAATAACACCGCCCTTTGGATTTTTTTCAAGCTTTAGTTGGACAATAACGCCATCTTCGGTATATACCTTATTTGGCCGTTTAGCCGTATCTGTTCTCCTATAACCGGAAATAAAATTGCCCATAGAATATATAACAAATTTATCTTTGCCATCAATCTTTACTATTTCTGATTTCTGAACTACGTGTGGATGTGAACCTAGTATTATATCAGCACCCCATGTCAGCATTTTTTTTGCAAGTGAGGTTTGTGAGGTGTTTGGCGTTCTTTGGTATTCAGTACCCCAATGTATAATTACAATTACTGCATCAGTACCTTGAGCTTTAACAGTGCCTATATCTTTTTTTATTTGAGTTTCATTTAAAGGGCTTAAATAAGTGCTTTTTTGTTTTGAACTAAGGTTTGCTTCATTGCCATTAAAAGCATAGGTATAAGAAAGGATACTTACCTTTATGCCATTTACTTCTTTTGTTATATACTTATTTTTTCCATCAATTGAACTACCAACATTTATCATTTTATTTTCGGTTATCTTTTTAATGGTTCTAGTTAAACCATTGATGCCTCTATCAAGACAATGATTATTTGCTGTAGATAAAACATCAAAACCAGTATTTGAAAGGGCTGTCAATATTGAATCAGGGGTATTAAATCTTGGGAAACTAGTATAGCCTGAACTAGGCCCTGCAGTTACTGTTTCAAAATTTCCTATTGTCAAGTCTGACTTTGATAAGTAAGGTGAAACATACTCTAAAAAGCCACTGAAATCGTAGGTTCGTGTCTTAGGATTATAGGCGTTATTCAGGTTTGATTGATGAGCCATTATGTCTCCCACTGCAGATATTGTAATTGATGGTGATAAAGCAGTTTTTTCCTGAGGAGGCTGAACCTTTTGTGGTTGTTCGTTTACATTATCATTGGTGGTTGTTTCCTTTGATAAATCAGTGGTGCTAATATCTGAGCTTGAGACAACCGTTGAGGTGGCTACCAATAATTTCGTTTGAGCGTTATTATCTGTATTAGTCAACGATGATGCTTTATTGGATAAGTTGGAATTTACAAGCTTATTAGGAGCACTGTAAAAAATTTTCGAACTTAAATTTATACTATCCTGCATTATGTACGTAACTATGATAAGAAGACAGCATATAATACTAAGCACTATAAATGTATGTTTAAAAATACGTTTGTTAGTTTTCATATTGTTTTACGTTCCTTCTCTTTTCTATTTCTAATAAGTTAAATAATCTTCAGTAAATGCCTTTATAATTCAATATAAAAGCTGAACACCTCTATATACTATATCATATATTAGGATAATACTGGTACAAAAAATACGACATGTAATAAAAATTAATATTTTCGAAATATTCTATTGAAGGTACTTTATAAAATTAATGCATAGAATATAGATGTTTAGTCTGTTGCAAGTTGTTTATGTCTAAGAATAAGTCTAACAGAGAAATGAGGTTTAATGTAAAAATAAATATACTGGTTATGGATGTGTACAAGTATTTGGTTAAAAATATTGTAAATGAATATCATAATATGGTAGAATTTAATTGTGAAATATATATACACTTGGAGTGGTTATGCATAAAACGACAATTTGCAACATCCGGGTAAATATATTGCTTGGTGAAGAGGTAGAATAATGGACATAATTACGCGCATTGATACCAAGATATTAATAGCAATTGCATTTTTTATTGTAATTGCCCTTCTTTTGGGTATTATTTGGCATTACAAAAGAAAACTTGCGAAGATGGTAAAAATCAATCTTGCAGGAATAAATATGTCGTCAGGAGCACAACAAAAGTTGATTCAAAGAATTATGGAGGTTGCAAAGCAACAGGTACATGCCGAATCTTGTTCACTTTATTTTGTTAATGATGAAACTAAAGAATTATATTTTGGAGTTGCCCTAGGAGAAAAGGGCTCTTTGATTAAAGAGCTGAGATTTAAGATTGACGATAGTTTTATTGCCGGTTGGGTAGCTACTTATAAAAAAACTTTGAATATAAAGGATGTAAATAAAGATAAACGCTTCAAAAATCGTAATATTGCTAAAAATTTCGGACTTAATGAAAAATCTTTTCTTACAATGCCAATAATTTTTGGCGGCAAATTAGTTGCAGTCTTACAGATGATAAACAAACTAAATGGTGGACATTTCAATAGAGCCGATGAGGAAACAATGGAGCTGCTCATTGAAACCCAGATTGCCCCAAATCTTGAAAAAGCAAAAGTCTATAATTATATGCAAGAGCTATTTAATGATTCCATTCAAACAATTGCAAATGCCATTGATGCTAGAGATGAATATACACAGGGACACTGTATGAGAGTGGCAGAGTATTCTATGATGATAGGTAAGGAACTTGGCTTAGAAGGGGAGGAACTTGTAAGTCTTCGTTATTCTGCAGTATTACATGATGTTGGGAAAATAGGCATCAGAGACAGCATTTTAAATAGTAAAGAAAAGCTATCTAAAGAAGAATTTGAAGAAATGAAAAGCCATGTAATTAAGGGCACTAAGATTTTAGAGCAGATAAGTAAAACAAATCCAGCCATAGCATACGGTGTTAAGTACCATCATGAAAGATATGATGGGAAAGGCTATTGTGAAGGTTTGTCCGGAGAGGAGATTCCACTATTTGCAAGGATTATCGCTGTCGCAGATACCTTTGATGCCATGACAAGCAATAGACCGTACAGGAGTGAGTTTCCGCAAGAGGCTGCAGTGGCTGAATTAATACGGGGTGCAGGTACTCAATATGACAAAAAAGTAGTTGATGCATTTGTTAGGTGTTTTGATGGTCAGAGTTAATTGAGAGTATTAAAAAGGGGACAATATGAGTAGACTATTCAGCCTTGTAAAACGTACATGGATATTGTTTGTTTTGATGTTAGCTATAGGCTTTTTATCGCTTTTTGACAGTGCTAAGGCTGTTGATAGAGCCTTGCAGGATTACATATTTACAGTTAATTCACCTACGCGCAGTGAAGATATATTTGTAATAGGTATTGATCACGATACTCTTGAAGAAATAGGACCTTGGGGTACGTGGTCAAGAGGTGTATTAGGTGAATTAATTAATACATTAAATGCTGATCCACAAAATGCGCCTTCTGTTATAGGAATAGATATTATGTACTTCGGAAACAAGGAGGATGACTTGGAAGGTGATGAGTATCTAGCACTTGCTGCCGAAGCTGCTGGAAATGTTGTTGTAGCTAATGAAATTATTTTTGGAAAAGAAATAGACGATGAAGGCTCTTTTGATTTTTTTGTTGTTGATAAAATAGACCAACCTTATAATGCATTAAAAAGGGTTACTAAACAGGGCTTCATAAATACAATTCCAGATATAGCGGATAACAAGGTGCGTAAATCTTTGCACAAAGTTACCTACGGGGAGAAAGAATACTATAGTTTTGCGTATGAGATATACAAGCTATATGCTGAAAAAAAAGGTTTGTCATT
>JAEWZA010000462.1 GCA_023395575.1 Bacillota bacterium | reverse complement strand
TATTACAAAACGCTTAATTTCTTCAATGAAGTTTCCGCAATCTTCAACTTGAGTTTCTAACTTAATAGGTTTGCTTAAATCAAGACTAAAGATACCCATGATTGACTTAGCGTCAACTATATAACGTCCTGATGACAAATCAACATCAAAGTCATATTTGTTAACAATATTTACGAAATCCTTTACGTCATTGATAGATTTTAAAGAAATATCAAATGTTTTCATATCCATCCTCCTAACAATAGTAAAAACAGTATTACTAAATTTATACTTTAATATTAACTGCTTTTTGCGGTATAGTCAATTGGAAAAGCAGTTAAGTAAAACCTGTTTGAGACCAAAAGAGCTTGAAAGCATTGATTTATAACGCTTAAAGTGGATATTGTGCATATCTAACAAACTTTTGCCCGTGTTTTCATTCAATAATATGAAGCCGTAACCCAAAAAGCAAGATATCTACATTAAAAAAATACTTTATATGAAAAATATTACTAAAAAGTATATTATTAATAGAGCGAAACCGAGTGGAACTCCAACTTTTGCCCATTCGCGGCTTTTTATTTTGAGTTTTCCAGCGGATATTATATTTGGTATATTACCAGGAATTAACATTCCGCCACTTAACAATAGTCCCATTAAAATTGCCTGTATTTGTTGCAAACTCATTTTAGGGCTGATTTCTGCAGCTGCAATTGTAGCATTGTCTAATACAGCAGAGCATATATTAATCCAATAAAGTAATCTACTGTCCAGATGGATAATGTAAGTATTTATAAGAGGCTTAAAGCCTGCACCGAGTAGCTCTAGCGCAATAACAAATAAAAATATTTTTAGTGCACGGATAAAAACATCTTTTAAGCTCTCAGTCTCAGTAGTTACCTGGTTTTCAGTAATTTCAGCTGCGCTTATGTTTATTTCTGTATTACCTTCAATGCTTGCAGTATTTTTATCTTTTTTATTTGTTCGTCCGATATAAAGTGCACCTAATAAACCTAGTACAACAATACATGGAATTACATAGAAACCAATATTTTTTAGCAGATAAAAGAAATCAACCTTTAGTGCCGAGACAACAATAGTTGAAAGGGGCTCACCAATAGGAGTTAAAGCTGCACCTAAGCCTATAGAAAAACAAGATATTATAGTTAGATTAACTTTTTGCTTGCGATTAAGGGGTAATACATGAATCATTTCTACCAATACCAGAGCTGCAATTATTGCAGTTATTAAGCTTGATACTAAACCTAAAATGACCACTAATAGAAAAATAAACAATTCCATGGGCATTTTTAAAGTGACAAAATTAACAAACTGCTGTATCCTTTTTACAGATACTCTGAAAATTAATCCAGCTATTAATACTGCAGCAGTAATAAAATATAAAAGATAATTCTGAAAGATATGAATAAACAAATCTAAAGAAAGTGTTTTTGATATTATTACTGCAGCGATTCCCATTACTAATAAAAAGTACTCCAAGTTGTGCTCGATAGTGCGGATAGCAAATGGAAGTATAAAAATTAGTGCTAGTACAATTAAAAGACCTATAATCATTACTATTCCTCCAATGATAAAATATTTTTATGTAATCTGCTATGAATTATAATACTATTTTGCATTAATAAAATAGAAAGCTTCATCTAATAGTCTTAATGCAAATTAGTAAGCACATAAGCAAAGTTCATTATACAAATACAAAAAGGGAAAGAAACTCAAAATTGAGCTTCCCACCCCAGAAGACAAATTTTCTTGAAGCGAAACAATTTTGTAATTCCGCTCAACCGAATATATAATATTCAATTTATTTTAATTAAGTTCTATAAAAAATATAGAAATCTAAAATTAGTTTCTTCACTTTTTAATAATACTATTCACATAATATACAATGCAAATGCGTATATCATATTACCTCACTTATTAAAGAACTTGTGAAGGTATGCTAGCTTTTTACAGATTCATTTACATTTTTTTTAGCTAACTTAGCTTAATATAACATTTTTTTGGAATATTTGCAATAATCATAAAAGCATTACTATAAAGTTTTAAAACAAAAAAACTATAGAAGAGCAGCTTTTATTTGCCCATTCCATAGTTTTTTGTTTAAGAATATTGATATGTCAAAATTTTATCCAAATAGCGCCAGCAATATACCTGCTGCAACAGCAGAACCTATTACACCGGCTACATTTGGACCCATTGCATGCATTAGCAGGAAATTAGATGGATTCGCTTTCTGACCTTCCACCTGTGATAATCTTGCTGCCATAGGAACAGCTGATACACCTGCTGAACCAATAAGTGGATTGATTTTTCCTCCTGACATCCAACAAAGAAGCTTTCCTAAAAGAAGACCGCCAATGGTACTACATACAAAGCCTACCAAACCTAAGCCAATAACCATAAGTGTCTTAGGGGATAAGAATTTATCTGCTACTGCTGTGGCTCCTACTGTTACTCCAAGGAAAATTGTTACTATGTTAATTAACGCATTTTGAGCTGTATTTGAAAGTCTTTCTACTACGCCCGACTCTTTAAAAAGATTGCCAAGCATAAGCATTCCTATTAATGGCGCAACTGATGGAAGCAACAGTATGCAGAAGATTGTAACAGCTATAGGGAAGCATACTTTTTCTAACTTTGATACTTCTCTTAACTGCTCCATCTTTATTTCACGTTCCTTTTTTGTTGTTAACAGTCTCATAAGAGGGGGCTGTATCATTGGTATTAAAGCCATATACGAATATGCGGCTATTGCTATGGCAGGTAAAAGCTCAGGGGCTAGCCTCGTGGTTAGATAGATAGCAGTAGGTCCATCTGCACCAGCTATAATTCCTATTGAAGACGCCTCCTGGGGAGTAAAATTAAGTGCAATTGCCACAATAAATACTATAAATATTCCAAACTGAGCAGCAGCTCCTAAAAAAAGTCCTGACGGTCTTGCAATCAGAGGTCCAAAATCAGTCATTGCACCAATTCCAAGGAATATGAGTGACGGGTAAATACCCAGTTTTACTCCTTGATATAGATAATACAATAATCCTCCAGGTTCAGTTGAACCTTCTACAGGTGCACTCATAAGACCAGTCAGAGGTAAATTTGCAAGCAATATACCAAAGGCAATAGGTAATAGGAGCATTGGCTCAAACTTTTTAACTATAGCAAAATACAGGAGTAGACAGGCTATTCCAATCATAAGGCACTGTTGCCAAGTGATTGCAGCAAATCCGGATGTCTCCCAGATAGTTTGTAATGCCTCTAAAAACATCTTTATTCACCTCACTATTGAATGACGGCAAGGATTTCACCTGTAGCTACTGATGAACCCTTGGCGGCAAGAATTTGAACAACTGTGCCATCGATTGATGCGACTATTTCATTTTCCATTTTCATTGCTTCAAGTATAAAAAGAACATCGCCTTTTTTTACTTTTGAGCCAGGATTGACTTTGCAGTTTAAAATAAGTCCTGGCATTGGAGCTTTTATAGGTTCACCGTTTACAGATGTTACGGTGGCTGCTGGTGCTGCTTGAGGAGCTGGAGTAGCTATTGCAGTAGGAGTTACTGCTGGTGCTACTTCAGTTGTTTTTACTATACTTGCTTGTCCACGTTCGACCTCAACTTCATAATTCTTATTGTTAATTGTAACAATATATTTCATTCTATAACCTCCATTTCAGATTATTTACTAATCAATTTAGTCAGCTGCCTTTATGGATTTGAATATAAGCTCTGAAAGAGGAATTTTAGTTTCGTCACTAACTATTGCCATAATCAGAGCAGCGGTTTTTTCATCTACATTTATAAGCTTTAATTCTCCAGAGGAATATCCGATTGAATTAGTAGACTCAATAGTATCATTATCCGGAGCAACGGTTTTATTATTATCTTGTGCTGCTATTAATTTGGTATTTATAGAACCTAAAAGCCTAGTTAATATTTTTACTAGAAAAAATAAAAAGGCTAGGACAAAAAATACTAGTGCAATGCAGAATAATGATACCGCTATAGTTTCAATTATGTTCATTTGCACCACCCTTTACTTTTTAATAATAGAGTAAGAAACCTTTACAGCTGATGCTTCTTCTCTTTCTTTAAAGAATTTCTCAGCTACTTGTGGGAAAACAATATAAGAAAGAACATCCTCATCATTCTTGGCTATGTTTTTAAGCTCATTTTTAACTTTGTCAAATTCAGGCTTAAGAGTATCTGCGTACCTAATTGTAAGAGGTTTTTCATCACCTAATACTTTTTTTATGAGTTCTGCATCAATTTCACCTGGAGCTTGACCGTATTCACCTTTTAAATAAGATTTAACTTCTTTGGAAACATTTTTGTATCTTTCTCCAACAAGTACATTTGTAGCGGCTTGAACACCAACCATCTGACTCATTGGTGTAACTAGCGGAGGATATCCTAAATCCTTTCTTACTTTTGGTGTTTCAGCTAAAACTTCATCTAGTCTATCTATTGCATTTTGGGATTTTAACTGTGCGATAAGGTTAGATAACATTCCACCTGGTACTTGATATACAAGCGCATCGGTTTCTGTTCCCATAACAAAAGCATCCATTAGTCCAGATGAAATATATTTTGATTTTAATGGTTTGAAAAAGTCATTTATTTCTTTTAACACTTTTTCATTAAGTCCAGTTTCATGGCCAGCTTGCTTTAATGCATAATTAAGGGTTTCGGTTGCAGGTTGAGAGGTACCACCGGCAAATGAGGAAATGGCACAGTCGATACCATCGCAGCCAGCCTCTATAGCTCTGAAATAAGTTATAGGTCCTAGACCTGTTGTGGAGTGGGTATGCAAAAATACCGGTATTTTTACACTTTCTTTGAGTGTTTTAACAAGGTCATAGGCTTCTTGTGGCCCCATGATTCCAGCCATATCTTTAATACAAATAGAGTTGACACCAAGCTCTTCTAATTGCTTACCCATTATGGAGTATTTTTCGAGGTTATGGATAGGGCTTGTTGTATAGCATATACAACCCTGAGCGTGAGCTTTGCGTTTTAAAACTTCGTCAATAGCTACTTCGATATTTCTAAAATCGTTTAGAGCATCGAATATTCTAAAAATATCCATTCCATTGTCTATAGAATGTGCAACAAATTTTCTTACAACATCATCGGGATAGTGCTTGTAACCCAATATGTTCTGACCTCGTAGAAGCATTTGTAAAGGTGTTTTTTTAACCTTAGCTTTGATTTTTCTAAGTCTTTCCCAGGGATCTTCATTTAAGTACCTGAGACATGAGTCGAAGGTAGCGCCACCCCAGCACTCAAGTGAGTAATAGCCTGCCTTGTCAAAAGTCTCCAAAATACCTTCAAAATCTGAGAAAGGCATTCGTGTTGCGATAAGAGACTGATTGGCATCTCGTAAAACAGTTTCGGTAAATTTTACTTTCATATCTTTTATCATCTCCTTATAAATTATTTTGCTATAAAACGAAAAAACTATAAGTGTAATTTATCAAAAGATACTGGGCTTTCTTGTAAATATTCTTATTAATAATTACACAAAAAGATGAAAAACTCGAATAACACAAGCTTTCCACCCTAAAAGCCATAACCATTCTTAAACGAATATAATAATTTACTCGTTCAACCGTAATCTTCTATATTAAGTTGTTTTGTAAAATTTTTAATCAGATATATCAGAAATTACTAACATTGTATCATTATTTATACATATCAACAAGACATAACTTATTAATATTACCTAAATTTGTAACAATAGTATAAATACAGTTTACATAACTATTATTTTTATTAATATTCATGCATTTATATAGAAGACTAATAGTGATATACTATACTAATATTATTTTTTATATGCGGAGTTTGAGTTTGATATTTGAGGTGGGTGGGAAATTGATGTATTTAACATATAATAAAAAAGAAATACATAAAAAACGTTATTTTTTTAAAATTGCTCCAACAAAATTGCTTGTGCTTAGCTTTGCTGTGCTTATATTAACAGGTGCAGTTCTTTTATCTATGCCTTTTTCTTCTAGGTCAGGGGAATGGACCCCGTTTATTAATGCTATGTTTACTGCTACTTCTGCATCTTGTATAACAGGCTTAGTTGTTTATGATACTTACACCTATTGGTCAACTGCCGGGCAAATAATTATTTTAGCTTTGATTCAAGTGGGTGCTTTAGGAATTATAACTTTAGCTACATTTTTTTCAATACTACTCAGAAAAAAGGTTGGAATAAAAGGAAGAATTCTGGCACAAGAGTCAATAAACTTTTTTAGCTATTCTGATGTCCTCAAAATCATAAAGAAAATTGTAACAGTGACACTAGTATTTGAGTTGATTGGTGCTTTGCTTCTTTCGTCAAGCTTTGTGCCTAATTTCGGTGCTATTGGATTTTATATGGGGATTTTCAACTCAATATCAGCTTTTTGTAATGCAGGTTTTGATATTACAAGTGCAGCTGTCAATGGTGAATTTTTAAGTATGACACCATTTAATAATGATCCAGTCATAATATATACACTATCTGTACTGATTATTATTGGAGGACTTGGATTTTCGGTTTGGAGAGATTTATATGAATTTAAAAGAAATAAGCAATTGATGTTTCACACAAAGCTTGTATTGGCTATTACTGTATTTTTACTTATTTCAGGTACTTTGTTTTTCTTTGTAAATGAGTTCAGTAATCCCAAAACAATGGGAACTATGAGTTTTATTGAGAAAATTAATGCATCTGTTTTTCAATCAACGGCTGCAAGAACAGCTGGTTATAATTCAATAAATCTTGGTGAGATGAAGGAAATGTCAAAGGTATTAACAATTTTCCTGATGTTTGTGGGAGCAGCTCCAGGCTCAACTGGAGGAGGTGTAAAGATAACTACCTTTGGTGTACTTATTATGGCTGTTTTTTCCCAAGTAAGGGGCTCGGACAGTATTGTTTTGTTTAAAAATAGAATAAATCAGCAAACTGTAAACAAAGCACTGGCAGTAACTGGTATAAGCATGATGCTTGTAATGGTTATTGCAACAACTATTGTTTCAGTACAGTCCAATTTCTCTTTTATTGATATATTATACGAGACGGTATCAGCCTTTGGAACAGTTGGTTTATCATTAGGAGCTACTCCAATGCTAAATAATATAAGTAAGGTACTTATAATTTTAACTATGTTCCTTGGCAGAGTTGGACCATTATCCTTTTTCATTGCTCTTACCTTAAAGCAGTCAAAAAGAACATCAGATATTGTATACCCTGAAGCTAAAATATTAATAGGATAAGCAGCAATTTATTACATCAGCGGTATGTGAGCAGGGCAGAGGCAGTAGAAGAGGTTAAAAATATCGGAAGTTGTTTTGTAAAATATTTAATCAGATATATCAGAAATTACTAACATTGTGTCATTATTTATACATTACAACAAGACATAACTTATTAATATTACCTAAATTTGTAACAATAGTACAAATACAGTTTACATAACTATTATTTTTATTAATATTATGCATTTATTTATAAAAATAATAATGATATGCTATACTAATATTGTTTTCTTTGTAATACTAGTTTAATATACTCTGTGTTTATATTTGAAATGGGTGGGAAATTGATGTACTTAACATATAATAAAAAAGAAAAACATAAAAAACGCTATTTTTTTAAAATTGCTCCAACAAAATTACTTGTTCTCAGCTTTGTTGTGTTAACATTGATTGGTGCAGTACTTTTGTCTATGCCTTTTTCTTCTAAATCAGGGGAATGGACTCCGTTAGTTAATGCCCTGTTTACTGCTACTTCTGCATCCTGTATAACAGGCTTAATTGTTTATGATACTTACACATATTGGTCAACTGCTGGGCAGATAATAATTTTAGTGCTGGTTCAAATAGGTGCTTTAGGAATTATAACTTTAGCAGCCTTTTTTTCAATATTGCTTAGAAAAAAGGTTGGAATAAAGGGGAGAATTTTGGCACAGGAGTCAATAAACTTTTTTAGCTATTCTGATGTCCTCAAAATAATAAAGAAAATTGTAACAGTAACACTTATAATTGAATTGATTGGTGCTATAATTTTTTCCATAAGATTTGTATCTCAATTTGGTGCTATTGGATTTTATATGGGAATTTTTAATTCCATATCAGCCTTTTGCAATTCGGGTTTTGATATTACTAGTGCTGTTGTCAAAGGCGAAAATCTGAATATGACACCCTTTTATAATGATCCAATCATCATATATACATTATCTGTGATGATTATTATAGGAGGGCTTGGATTTTCAGTTTGGAGAGATTTGTATGAGTATAGAAGAAATAAGCAATTGATGTTTCATACAAAGCTGGTACTTGCTATTACTGCATTTTTGCTTATTTTAGGGACTTTGTTTTTCTTTGTAAATGAGTACAATAACCCGAAAACAATAGGATCTATGAGTTTATTTGAGAAAATTAATATTTCCTTTTTTCAATCTACAGCAGCAAGAACAGCTGGTTATAACTTAATAAATCTAAGCGAGATGAGGGAAATGTCGAAGGTATTCACAATTTTCCTGATGTTTGTGGGAGCAGCTCCAGGCTCAACTGGAGGAGGTATAAAGATAACTACCTTTGGTGTACTTATTATGGCTGTTTTTTCCCAAGTAAGGGGCTCGG
>JAEWZA010000374.1 GCA_023395575.1 Bacillota bacterium | reverse complement strand
TAGTTTGGTCTAGTTCGTTATATGACTCCAAACAAGCTCTATAGTTTAGCTTAGTTTGTTTTATGACTCCAAGTAAACTCGGTAATTTGGCTTATTTCATTTTATGATTCCAAGTTAGCTCAGTAGTTTGATTTACTTAGAAACATATCTCACAGGCTTGCTAAGTTTAATTACCATATTTAGAGATATTGCTCTTTCCAGCCATGTAGACGCTTGTTTTTTATTTATATTCAATTTTATTGCAATTTCTTCTAAAGTCATTGGTTGCTTTAACAAATCAATTATTGATGGAATAACTATATCAAACAAATCATATGATTCAAGAATTTTTTCTTTCGTACCCTCTAGAGCTTCTACATCAATAGTTTTTTCTTTTTCATTGACTATGTCTATAGCCTTTTTAAACTCTGTTTCATTAACTTTGCTTGAGGTTTTTTCTATATATATTTCATTAATTTTATTTGCGTTCTTTTTTGATTTAATTTTGTAAACGGTATCTAAATCTACAGCTAATTCTGTATCATTTTTGTAAATAGTACTTATATCTGCATTTTTTTCTTTAACTGTATCAGTGATTTCCTCTGAAACTTCTTTAACATAATCTTCTGGACACTCTCTAACAGCTAAATTGTTCTTATATGTTCCAAACAAATCCATTTGATTATTTAAAGGAATTTTTTCACGTATTAACTCTGATAAATTATCTTTAGCAAAATCAACAAGTGGTATTCCACCCTTTTCAATTAACTTTATATTCCCATCATATGACTTATTATGCCATATAAAGGTTTTAACCCAATTATTTTTAATATTCTCTATCGCCCCTGCCCAGGTTCCGCCTTTGTTAAAGTCTGATGCAACAACAAAAGCTGCACTTGACAGACAGTATATATATTTATTTCTGTTCATAGCTCCTCCAGCGGAAAAAGGAGCATCTGGATTGTTTGCACTTATTAGCAGCAATTGTTTATTAACGATTTTTTCCCTAATTTCTTTCTTTTTTATCCTCTGAGATAACGAATCTGCCAAGATTGAAATCACCTTACCTCTATTTTCAAGTGCAGATTTCTCTGAAGTAGTATCTATACCTTTTGCCCCACCTGAAAATATGGCGAGATTTCCACCAACTGCCTTTTTAGCCAAATCGTAAGCAAATTTAACACCCTTCTCATCTATGTTTCTTGAACCGACAATAGCTATTCCTATACTGTTTATCAATGATATATCTCCGCAATAGTAAAGAAGTGGAGGAGCATTCTTTTTTAATAGTGCTTTCAACCTCTTTGGATATTCCTTGTCACTTTTAGTTACCACAAATATACCTTTTCTTGATAACTCTTCAAGCGCAAAAGCCAGCTTTGCCCCCCTAGACAGTAATATAGCAATTCTCTCTGCCTTTTCTTCAGAAATTAATAAATTTTTTTGAATTTCCTGCTTCGAAAGCTGCATTAAACCCGATGGTTCCTTAATCTCTGAACTAATAATACTTGCTGCCAAATTGCTCCATTCAACTATTGAGAATGGTTTAGCTCCATCATCCTTCAATAAGTGACTGCATAATAAAATAGTTACATAAGCATTATCTGAAAACATTTAATCTTATCCTCCTGAGCCTGCCGTATTTGCCAATGCAAACGGATATACAAGCCCCGCTCCCATTTTTCTAAGTTTATATCCACACACTGTAAATGTCCATCTTGAATCTACCATATCATCAACTAATAATACATTACCTGTGTGAACATTTTTATTTACTTCAAAGCTGTCCCAAGCATTTCTAAATTGACTATGACTATTATGAAGTTCCTTTTGTTGCGTGACATCTGCAGTCTTAATAATTGTATCATAATATGGTACTCCAAGTGCTTCAGATAACCTTTCAGCAAAGCTTCTAACTAATTTTGGTCTCCTAAGTGAAGAAACAGCAGTTATCCACTCAATATTATTCTGCTTTATGAAATCTTTTAACAGCGCAAAAGAAGCATTGACTAAATCATCTGAAAAATATCCGTCGTTATATTTATTTTTACTAACTTCCCTACCCCAGCCAGCATCTCCATAATTACTTAGTGCAATTCCATTCTCGCACCTATACATTTCATTAATTTTATTTTTATCATTTACATATAATCCAGTCGGCCACTGTTTTCTTGCTTCAATTGTATAATGCTCATTTTTTATATATTTCAGTGCCTCTATAATTGTATCTCTTTTAGCCGAGGTTGGGTATATGTCTTTTTGTAAACAATTTCTGCATCGATTACACTTTTTCGCTAAGGAATCATTTAACTCCTTAGCAATGAACTCCATATAGCAATCATCTGTTCTAATGAAATCATTCATTCTTTGCAGTTCATATTGTCTTATATTAGTTATGCTTTCGCTATATGCCAAATCAGGAATCCATGGTCTCAGTGATTTATAATACTTTTTATCTTCATTATAAATATCACCGTTTATTAATAAAAACTTTAAGCAATTTTTGAGTCTTTCTTGAGAAATATCTACTTTTCCCATAATTCCATATATAGATAGGCCATTACTATTCTCTATAGCTTTTACAACGATATCCATTTCTTTATATGTAGGAAATGCGGTTTTAATAAAATAACTAGTAATGTCATCATCTTCATTACCAGCAAGTAAAATTGCATCCGCTGACTCAATTGCTCTTCCTGCCCTTCCTAT
>JAEWZA010000294.1 GCA_023395575.1 Bacillota bacterium | reverse complement strand
CACCGAGGACATCCTTGCTCTTGGCTAACGGTTGGCACTATCAACCCCCGTATCGGACTTTCACCGACGAGAAAGCGCCCATGCTGGGCGCACAACAGGGATAGATGCTTACATTAAAGCACCTATCCTTCACTTTATTATAACGCATAGAATGAAATTATTCATTGTAGATAAATTTTATTACATCTTCTTTATTCATTAAAAATATAATTAGAATTGCTTAGAATTTGCTCAACAATTTCGGAAAGGTCTGCATCATCAATTATTCCATCAGCAACTATATCAGCATCATATTTGCTTGTATCAGTATCTTCTGCTTTATCACCAAAGTACCATGCATCTATAGCCAAGTCAAGCAAGGTGAATTCACCAGACCTGTTTACATCTACTGCTCCTATAACTTTTATAGTTTTTTCTCCACAGTTTTCTGATGCCACATCCATTTCAATAGTACCGTTATCTGCTATACGTCCTTTCACTATATCAATTATGCCCGTTCCTGATTTTATCGCCTTGAATTTCAATTTTACAAGTGCATTTTGCCCATTAACAGCATATTGTTTACCCTTACTTGCAATTATAAATCGAATTGTTCCTACTCCTTGATTAACTTCCTTATAAATCTTCAGACCTGGTATCTCTTCAGCCCCAGTATAACTGAATAGGTTTGCATCATATGTAATTACTAAATCCTCTGCGCAAATATTAACTGCATTATTCAGCACTATTTCGGCAGTTAACTCCTCTCCAAGCTTTAGATTATCCTTGGAGCTTACAAATAATTCAGGTTGTTTCGTTGGGTCTGTTGGATCTGTTGGGTCTGTCGGGTCGGTTGGATCAATAATTACTTCTTTCAAAACAGCTACAGCTTCATTTGATGTTATGGTTTGTCCTGCAGCATTAACTGCTGTTACAATATAGCGATAATTAACTGCTTTTGATACTTTTGTGTCTACATATGAAGTATCAGTTACATTTTCACTAATCACTGAGAATTCGCCATCTGTAGTGGCTTTCTTTATAGTGTAGTTAGTTGCACTGCTAGCTGCATTCCAAGAAAGCTTTATTTGGTTCGAATCTGCTTCTGCTTTTAAACTAATATTCTGAGGAACAACTACAGGCAGTATTACTTTCACTGGTCTGTTGCTGTTTTGAGTTGTACCGTTACCTAATGTACCATTAGCATTATATCCCCATGCCCATACTGTTCCGTCTTTTTTAACTGCAGCAACTGAGGAAATCTGGCAATAAATTTCTTCAACATCTGTCATATCATAAACCTGTACAGGTTTGTTACTATTTGTTGTAGTACTGTTGCCCAATTGACCATATCCGTTGTATCCCCATGCCCATACTGTTCCATCCTCTTTTAAGACAGTATTATAGGCATAGCTATTAGTAATAGTTGTACTATATTTACCGCAGTCTATTGATTTTACATTTTTTAAATCAGGTACTTGTGTTGGTATATTATTATTTTTAGTTGTACCATCACCTAATTGTCCATATGCATTGTATCCCCATGTCCATACTGTTCCATCCTGCTTTAAGGCTATAGTATGGTATTGTCCGCAAACAATATTATTAACTAAGTTTAATGCTGAAACCTGAATAGGAGCACTTCTGTTAGCTGTAAATCCATCACCTAACTCTCCATGCCCATTATATCCCCAAGACCATACTGTACCATCTTTCTTAAGAGCTATACAGAAATCACTACCTACAGCTACTTCTTTTACTGAAGTTAATCCTGAAACCTGTACAGGAGTGGTTCTATTAGTTGCCGTACCATCTCCCAGTTGTCCATATTTATTATATCCCCAAGACCATACTGTTCCATCCGTTTTTAATGCAAGGCAAAATGTATTACTGCAGGCAATTGCCTTAACAGAACTAAGTCCTTTTACTTGAACAGGAGTACTCTTATTGGCTGTGGTTCCATCACCTAATTGTCCGTTACCATTATATCCCCACGCCCATACTGTTCCATCCTCTTTTAGAGCCACACTATAGGAATCGTTTGCGATAATATGTTTAACCGCTGTCAAATTTGAAACTTGCACCGGAGCAGCCATGTTAATGGTTTCGCCATTACCTAACTGACCATTAGTATTTAATCCCCATGCCCACACTGTACCATCAGCTTTAATTGCCAGTGTATGGTTCAACCCACTACTCACATATTTAACTGAATTTAACAGTTGAAGCTTCACCGGAGTGGTTCTATTAGCAGTAGTACCATCCCCTAGTTGTCCATATTTATTATACCCCCAAGCCCAGAGTGTTCCATCGGCCAAAAGCGCTTCTGAATGATACCCTCCAGCAGATATTTGATTAGTACCAGCACTAGCGGCTTGAGCTGTATTCGGCTGTAATACCATAAAAGTACCACATACTACCAAGCATAAAACCAACAACAAATTAATTTTCTGTTTCATGTCAATCTCCTTTTGATGTAATTTTGTTATTTTTTATATAATTAATATAAAATTATACATATTAGTATTATTTTGTCAATAAAATAATACATCTGCACAATATAACACAAATTGTAGCAATAAAATCAACCCAATTTGCCAAATATCTATTAAAATCAAATTATATGACGCAATAACAAACCTCTATTTTGTATACTATGGTATTTTAGTATTGTGTTTACTATTATGGCATTGTATAATAATGTCATAAACTTGAATGTTTTACGGCAAAGGTCCGTATTACCTTCTAAATCGCAAAACCTGCGATAGAATCTCCGATAGCATCCAATAATACTATTCATTAGATTTTCGGATGAAGGGTAGGTGAGTTAATTCAAAGTGCATATGTTAAGCAACAGATGTTTTGGGAGGCTCAGCCTAAATGAACCTAAACGGTCATTAATTAATCAATTTGCTATACCTGCTTAGTACCTTTCGTGGATGTTTCTGCGGAATATTGTTTTTTGTGGTAGCAGTATCATAGTATAATTCACTATCGGGTCCACCCTTTGATGCATGTTTAACCGCTGCACGAGGGTGGTTTATGCTAATTACTAATATTAATAGTCATTATACCTTTGAAGGGAATGTTTATCTTGTTTATTATTTTTCAAGCACCTTTTGCCGATGCAAGAGATTTTGTATCTATTCCTGTATATCGACTTAAAAAGCCCAATTGGATGAGTATCAATCCTTATGGTGATTTTATACATAGATTTGGCGATATTGAGAAGCGTCCCTTACATAAAAAAAAAGACTATACTAATGAGAAAGTATTTTGTAGTGTAAAAAGGGCATTCAGGTTTGACAAGGATGATGTGGTGAACTTAGCTAAACTTCCTCACGGCATGGTGATACATAGTAGACGTTTTTTCCCAACTGAGGTTAGAGAAATTGGCAAAGATAGTAATGGTGCTGGTATTTACTATGAAAATAAAGTAATTTGTAAAATTGAAATGGGTTTTTTACCAATAAACAAAAAGATTTTTATAAACAGCCCATTATCTCAAAAGGACTTAAAAGATTTAATAACAAGGTGCTTAAATCTAAAAATTAATGTTGAATTACCATCTAATGAAATAAAAACTAATACCCTGATAAATATTGGCAAGTATCTCCCTAATACTTATTTACATGCAACCACACAGAAAAAAGCACAAATGAATCTTCCGAATTGGTTGATAACAAGTGGTTTACCCCTTTTAATAGTTGAGTACAGAGCTGCTGAGTTAAAACAGCCACTTAACCGTGATTGTCTAGTATTAGAATTAAAAGAACATAATATTCGTATTTTTTTCATGGATTTGCAAATTGGTAACACTAGATTGAAAACTTGGTTTGTTGAAACTACTAATAAAACTAATCCCTATAATGTACGAATGTTACTTGAAGGTTTATTACATATTAATGCGTCACAACAATGCCTTAACAAAATTTTAGCTAATTATGACAAATATATGCTAGAAAAAGGCACAGAGTCTTACTATAAATTCCAAAGATATTTGGAATTTACATTCCATAGCCTTTTTAAACGAGAACGCTTTGGATTTCCTTGTAAAGAGTTTTCAGATGTTTTGCAAAGATGTGAGGATGCTGTTTTCGATTACATTCGCAATCCTCTTCAAACAGAACTTAAAAAATTAGGTCTAAAAGGTAATTGTCTTGCAAATTTAAATAGATATATTTCAGCAACAACTTCAGAAAATTTAAATAACACATGTTGTGACTTAGGAGGAGAGCCTACTTTGAATAACACAAAAAACAAAATTGATATACTAATTTTGACCGCTGTTCCTGATGAATTAGAAGGAGTAGTGGCTGCAGAATCTGATTGGGTTCTTCACAATGATAGCAAAGGCTATCCATATTATATTCGTAAAGATACTAATAAAAATGGGATTGAAATATCATATGCACTTGCATGTGCATGTGATATGGGAGCCGTGAATGCCGCTAATTTAGCAACTAGGCTTTCTAATGAGCTTAAGCCTTCTTGTCTTGCAATGGTAGGAATTTGCGCTGGTTGGCGTAACAAAGTAAAATTAGGCGATGTTATTGTAGCTGATAAGGTCTTTAGCTACGATAGCGGAAAATTAATATCTCACACTAATAGAAAATTAGATGAAAGTCAAATCTTCCATGATATACGCACCTATAATCTTAAACCTCTTTGGAAACAAAAAGTACTGTATATGACTGATGCTTGGAAAAAAACTATAGCTACCAAACGTCCTCTTGAGTACAATTTACAGGAAACTTGGCTGTTGAAAAAGATATTCGAAGGTTCATGTAGTGAAAACCCTATTTCTGAAGAAGAGAAAAACCTTCATTGCCCAGACTGGGACACCGTAGTTCAAAGATTAGAGAGAAAAAAACTAATTAAAATAACAACTAAAATAGAGTTAACCAAAAAAGGACAAAATCTTGTTCAACGTGAACTAATAATTCATCAAGAAGGTCACTTAGCTCCCAAAGAATCAAAAGTATTTGTCAAAGCTATTGCCACAGGTACTAAGGTAGTTGAAGATAGAAAAATATTTTCAACTATATCAAAAAATGTTAGAAGTGTATTAGGTCTTGAAATGGAAGCATTTGCAATTGGAGAGATTGCTTCTATAGAGCAAATCAATGATTTTATAATTGCAAAAGCTGTATCTGATTATGCCGATGAAGACAAAGATGATCACTTTAGAACATATGCTATCGAAGCTTCTTACCGTTTTATGAAATGCTTTTTGCAAGAAAATTATGAAAAATAGAGAACAGCCTATACAATAAATTCTATTACAAATGCACTTACTTTATTTGTCAAAGGGAACTAGTTTCCCTTCGACAAAAACACTTCTCCATTCTTAGCACCCTGCTCAAAACAAATATGATGATATCCTCTAAATCTTTAAAGATATGAATTTATTAGCATAAAAATTTATATCATACATTCAAACTGCCTCTATTTTCCCCATAAGGTTCTCTTCAAATGGTCTATCATCAACTGCCATGATTCTTTTGCTAATGGACTATTATTCATGTTAAAACCGTGTTCGGCATCAAATCGTTTGTGTACTACATCCACACCAGCCATTATCAGCATGTCCTTAAATTTCTCCCCCTCTTCGCACAATGAATCACGGCTAGCAGTGATTACTAATGTAGGAGGAAAAGAACTCAATTTATCTATCTCTGCATATATTGGAGATATAAGAGGATTTTTTCTTGCCTCTTTGTTATTGCAATAGCAGGCATCAAACAAACGGCACATAGGTATTGGAATTGCATATTTCGTCTGAGTCTTAAGGCTTGCATCTGTGTAAACATCCATTGGTGCATAGTCCAGTATCAAGCTCCTAATTCCTAGAAGCCTTCTTTCGTTATCCAATAGGCAAATAGCCGCACTAAGATTTCCACCTGCACTGTGACCACCAACAGCAATATTATCAGGGTCTATGTTAAATTCCTTCCAATGCTCTTTCGCATACTTAATTACCGCATAACACTCATTCAAAGCCTTTGGGAATGGATAATCGGGAGCAAGACTGTAATCTATATTGATAATTTTTATATTGGCATTATCTGCAATATTCATCATAAACGGGTCATCCGATTCTGCACTTCCCAGCACAAATCCACCGCCATGAATATTGACAAACAACGGCAATGATTGTTTATTGTCAAGGTTATATGCCAATATGCGCACTTTGCCGTCTTCAGTATCCAAATGCATCTCTGTACCCACATGCTGTTTCTTCAAAGCAGTTGGATCACCCTCAGACATCGCCATTTTAATACGTCTTATTTCACTTTTAAGTTCTTCATCTGTCCATACTTTTTCTATTGGCTCTATCATTTTTTCACCATACCTTATAAAATAATTTTTTTACTCTTATTTTTTAAAGCTGCTACTAAATTTACTATTTCTAAGCCCATTAAAAAATGCCCACTGGTATCTCTGAACTCTTTAATAAACCCGCATTTAAATAATCGAATACCTTTTAGAAATTAATTAAATATACAATATTTATCCAACTCGTATTATACTTGCTTATATTCGAAAGTTGATATTTAATTCTAGCATATAAAAAAACATGTTACAAATGAAACCTTGGACAAAGAATTGTACAGTAATCAGTATACAACAAAAAAGAGCATACCCTATAGAAATATCTAGAGTATGCTCTAAAATTTGATTTAATTTTATAATGTATTAACTACGAATTTTTCTCCTTCAATATTCACCCTAACTCTATCTCCTGCTTTAATTCTTCCCTCAAGCATTTCTTCTGCAAGCATATCCTCAATCATACTCTGGATAGCGCGTCTAAGTGGTCTTGCACCAAAAATTGGATCAAAGCCTTTTTTAGCAATATAAGACATAGCCTCATCACTTACTTCAAGAGCCACTTCATTTTGCTCTAGCCTCTTTATCAGTACACCAAGCATCAGCTTGACAATTTCTTTAATGTTATCCTCAGTCAATGGGTGGAATACAATTATATCATCAATTCTGTTAAGAAATTCTGGTCTAAAGGTTTTCTTTAATTCACCCATTACATTTTTCTTCATATCCTCATAATTTTTTGCGCCTTCATCATTTCCAACTGAGAAACCAAGGCGTTTAGGCTCTGTTATTGTTCTGGCACCCACATTTGAAGTCATTATTATAATTGTATTTCTGAAGTCAACAACTCTACCCTGTGAATCAGTTAACCTGCCATCCTCAAGAATCTGTAGCAAAATATTAAATATATCAGGATGAGCTTTTTCTATTTCATCAAAAAGCAAAACAGAATATTGCTTTCTTCTTACCTTTTCAGTCAATTGTCCGCCTTCATCATAACCTACATATCCTGGAGGTGAGCCAACCAGCTTGGATACACTATGCTTCTCCATAAACTCTGACATATCAACACGTATCATAGCCTTTTCATCACCAAACATTGACTCTGCCAAAGCTTTACAGAGCTCTGTTTTTCCTACACCCGTAGGTCCTAAGAAAATAAATGAACCTACTGGTCTTTTTGGATCTTTTAATCCCACTCTACCTCTTCTGATGGCTTTAGCTATTGATTTTACTGCTTCATCCTGTCCAATAACACGATTGTGAAGGGTTTCCTCCAATTTGAGAAGTCGTTCTGTTTCTTCCTCTGCCAACTTCTTAACAGGTATACCAGTCCAGCTGGCAACTATATCCTCTATTTCATCCTCTGTAACAGTATCTGTTTTAGTTTGGTTTTTCTGATGCCATTCATTCCTTATTCTTTCCAGCTCATTTTTAAGCTTTTGTTCTTCATCCCTTATTTTTGCTGCTTTTTCAAACTCTTGATGCCTTATAGCATCTTCCTTTTCCTTACTAAGCCTTTCAACCTTTTCCTCCATGTTTTTAACATCAGGAGGTGCTGTAAAGGTTTTTAGCCTTACCCTTGAAGCAGCTTCATCTACAAGGTCAATAGCCTTGTCTGGAAGAAATCTGTCTGTAATGTATCTATCGCTTAGCTTAACAGCTGCCTCTAAAGCGCCATCTGTTATCTTAACTCTATGGTGTGCTTCATATTTATCCCTAACACCTTTTAATATTTCAACCGCTTCCTCTTTTGTAGGCTCGCCAACAGTAATTGGCTGGAATCTTCTCTCTAGAGCAGCGTCCTTTTCAATATGTTTTCTATACTCATTTAATGTAGTAGCACCAATTACTTGTATTTCTCCCCTTGCAAGTGATGGCTTTAATATATTAGAGGCATCAATAGCACCTTCTGCAGCACCCGCGCCTACAATTGTATGCAGCTCATCTATGAATAAAATTACATTTCCAGCCTTACGGATTTCTTCCATTGCCTTTTTGAGTCTTTCCTCAAATTCTCCTCTGTATTTTGCACCTGCCACCATCGAAGAAACATCTAATGTGACAACCCTTTTATCATTTAATATTTCAGGGATATTTCCCTCAACAATCTTTTGAGCAAGTCCTTCGGCAATAGCAGTCTTTCCAACTCCAGGTTCTCCAATTAGACATGGATTGTTTTTTGTCCTACGGCTTAATATTTGTATAATTCTTTCAATTTCAGTGTCTCTGCCAATAACCGGATCTATTTTCCCATCTCTCGCCATGTCGGTCAAATCTCTGCCGAATTGATTCAATGTAGGCGTATTAGAACTAGTCCCCCCATTTTTAGGAGCTCCTGTTGAACCAGGCGCATCCTCATTTAATACCTTAACAAGCTCAGATAAAAGTTTTTGGGGTTCAACACCTAAGTCCATCAATATCCTAACAGCTACGCTTTCCCCCTCCTTCATAATCCCAAGGAGTAAATGTTCAGTTCCAATATAGCCCTGCCCCATTCTTCTAGCTTCTTTGAAGGCAAGCTCCAACACTCTTTTTGTTCTAGGAGTAAATCCAACTGGTGTCTCTCCAACTGTTTCACCCTTGCCTATTAATTCTTCAATTTCCTTTAATATTTTCTCCTCAGTTATTCCCTGTGCCTGAAGTACTCTTGCAGCAACTCCTGAGCCTTCTTTTACTAGACCTAACAGAATATGTTCAGTACCTACATAATTATGCCCTAGTTCAACAGCACTCTGCTGAGAAAATGTCATTGCCTTTTCTGCCTTTTCTGTAAAACGTTGATACATTTTTGATCACCTCTCACTTATCCGCAATAATATATTTTCATTCGATTTTTCTTAAATTTAATTAGAATCTGCAAAAGCTATTATCATTTATCTTTAGATGATTGTAATTGACATCTAATTAATTCAGCCCTTTTAATATCCCTTTCCTCCTGAGATAGCGGTTTCCCTGAAATTTTCTGAAGTGTTGCGGGCTGTGACAACACCTGTATGTCATTTAAAGTATTTATACTAATATCCTTTATTATTCCCATACTTACGCCAAGTCTAACATCAGACAAATATTTAAAGCATTCCTGTGTGGAAATAATTCTTGCATTAAGCAGCAACCCATATGCTCTATAGATTCTATCCTCAAATTTGAAAATATTCTGCTTATAAAGTTGAAGCCTCAAGGACTTTTCTCTATCAATTATCTGCTTACATATACCGTCAATGCTGGCAATAGTCTCATCTTCTTTTCTGCCTAAAGAAATCTGGTTGGACACCTGAAACATATCACCAACGGCTTCACTGTTTTCGCCATAAATGCCCCTCACAGTAACACCCACTTTATTACAGCCTTCAAGTATAGATTGAATGTATCCAGTCATAACCAATGCTGGAAGATGTAACATTACCGATGCTCTCATTCCTGTTCCAAGATTTGTAGGGCAGCTTGTTAAATAACCATATTTATCATCAAATGCATAATCAGCCTTTTCAGAAATCAATGAATCTATGTCATCACATACAGAATATGCCTTCTCTAACTGAATACCTGGAAACAGTGCCTGAATTCTAATA
>JAEWZA010000076.1 GCA_023395575.1 Bacillota bacterium | reverse complement strand
AGTTAATACAACGATCAATTAACTTCAATTTCTATCACCTCTCATTTATAAATCTCTCGGAGTTACCCGAAATGATCGTCTTAAGCCTGTGCCATTTTCAGCAGATTTAAGCTCATCTACTAAGTTTTCAATCTCTTTAATAGATTTTCTTATTTCTGACAAATCAGCCCTAACAAGTTTTCTTGAGCCTATTGAATATTCTTGTCCTGTTAAAACAGCTAATTCCGCAGCATAATATGCTTTTAGACGCTCTTGAGCATTTAATAATCGTTCACTTGCCACTATATTTCCTCCTAACCTATACCTTTATTAACGCATCCAGTGCGCTTTTTAGGTTTATTTTGCTGTAATGTTGCAGGATTTGTACCTGCTGGAATTGCTTTTATCCTTTTTTCAAGAGCATCATAGTCAGGTTTTATTAATTGTCGTGCTGCTTGAGCATAATTTCTTGTATCAAATGCTTCATTTCTGTCAGTAATTTTTTGCCACACATAATGGGCAACTCCTGCACGTTTTACTAACACTTGACGTTCTGACAAAAGGCCACTGAAATAACTACGGACATACCCTCTATTATCATCATCAGGAAAGTGACAAAATCTTGCACCATGTTCTTGAACTTTTAAAGCAGATAATATATTCGTCTTCCCCTCATCTACTCCAAGGATAATGACCAACGCATTTTCCTTGTTGTTTCTGCTAAGCTTGTGGATTAATTGCATACCTGGACCGCCTTTACCTTTTACAGCGACAATTCTACGGTGTTCATTTCTTTTACAAAACTTATAAACATCAGTCGTAAAGTGTCCACCACTATCAATACATGTACATGCAATTAATAAGCCCTTTCCATCTTTAAAACGAAATACTCTTTTTAATTTATCATCAAGATTAATCCAAGTTGTTGGGTCATCAGGCTTTCCTAAAATAAATCCATACTCAATACCCCAACTCTCATCACCATGCCCCCATCCAACCACCTCATATTCAAGTCTATCATCCTGGGTATCTACTCCACAGGTCAAAAGCAGAACACCGTCTGGCAACTCTGCTTCATAACATTCTCTACGCTCCAAGAATTTATCTTCATTTTCAACGTCAAGTTTTATTTTAAATGGCAAACCAAACAAAGTGTTTACTACTACTCGGAGATTATCAGGATCATTTTTTGCTTCAAGCCATTCTTTTATAATTGCATCCCAGTGGTACCATGGAGAATAAAAAGCGTTTAAGTGAAAACTTCTTGTGCCTTTCACATCTGAATTTTCTGCAATCCATTTACCAGGTTGAGCTTTCCATGTATGTTCATCAGCTTCAGCCCAACACTCTGGACATTGGAACTTTATATCCCATACTTCAGCAACTTCAGGACTTATCCATTTATGCTGAAACTTTGTGCCGTAAAAATTAATAAATACATATTCACCGCAGCAGGGGCATTTCTTCATCCATTTTTCCTGAGTGCCTTTTAAATAATCTTTATGAATTCGAGATGCTCCCTCAACAGTGGGTGTGGATACGTATATCTTTTTACGATTCCAGAATGTTTGCTGCCTTTTTTCTGCTAGAGCAATTGGATCTCCTTCAGTTCCTGCAGATACTGGAAATCTATCAACTTCATCGCAAAGAAGAATTCTTATTGGTCGTGAAGCCAAGTCAGCAGCAACATTAGCACCTGTCATAATAATTAAACCGCCAGGGAATTTTTTGTGCAAAGTAGAGTTTTCTCCGTCTCTAGCCTTTGGATCACTAACTTTATCCCTTAAAACTTCTGTATCTCTAATCATTGGAGCTAGTCTGTCTCGGCTCCAATCTTTTGCAAGTGGGTCCTTACTCGGTAGAACCACCATTATTGGTGCAGGGTCTTGATCTATGTAATAGCCAGCAATATTAAGCTCAATTTCAGTTTTTCCTACTTGAGAGCTCCACATTAGGACTATTTTTTCTATATCAGGGTCACATATGGCATCCATTACATCCTTTTGATAGTCAGCAGTGTGCCATTGTCCAGGAGATGATGAAGCCTCTGGAGATAATTTTCTATAAGTATCAGCCCACTCACTTATTAAAACTTTGGGTGGAGGAGCCCACACTTTATTTATTTTATGATACAGCTTTAAAAGGCTTTTACTCATCATCATCACCCTGCAGGACATCATCATTTATAAACAATTGAGGATCATAATCAGCTAATTCATTAAGAGCCTCTTCAATATGATTTTGAATTATAAGTTGAACCTTTGAAATATCTTTATATCCTAACACCATAGGCGCGACTTTTGGAGGAATGCCAAGTAATTTTGTTTTTGATCTTGTAATCATATCAGTCATTACTGACTCAACATCCTCAGAACGATGAAGCTCACCTTTCATTACTTTAAACTGCAGCTCTGCTTTTTCTCTTTTAACTTTTTCATGAAGAGCTTTCTCAGTATCATAATTAAGTTTGACTTCTTTACCATCATTATTAGCATTAGCTTGCAATCGGAGATATTCACAATATTTTCTAGTGTTTTCGATGAGGTCATATTTTCCTCTAGCCACTTCCGAAATAATACCCTCTTCACGTAGCTGTCTGACCCTTCTATCAGTGACACCCCAGCAGTTACCTAAAACTATACTGTTTACTATAGTTACATCAATATTTTTTTTATCTTTTTCGCTCATCAAAATCACCTCATTTCATGCATATTCCCAGGAAGGAAGTGCCTACCAATTTTGGGATGTTACTTGTTGTAGTTTGGGCTCGCAAGTCACCGCAAGGGTTTCAAGGTTCTGGAAGTACCTTCCATTGCACACGTGCTACTCAAATCTTGCTTTAAAAGCAGTGAAAAGGAGATAGTACTTACTCTATCTCCTTACACACCATGTCCAACAATGGACGTTTACTTACGTGTCTTAGTCCCTTTAAATATTAAGTTATTATTGAGTACAAAAAATACCCTCTATATATGGTCATTTTTGGCCATAATGTAAACCTAAAAGGTTTACACTTTAAAAAATATTTTTTAATTTCTCTAATTTTTTTTTAGATTTGCTCAACAATTTATGTACTGACTGTCTGCTTATCTTTAATTCTATAGCAATCTCATTTACCTTTTTATTATCAAAATAGAATAATTGAACGACTTCTCTCTGCCTATCAGTCAAAGATATTTCCATTGCCGTTTTAAGCATTACCTTCATACGCTGGATTTTCTCATCGTTTGTTGAAGCATCTGTCATGTACGGATCAAGT
>JAEWZA010000048.1 GCA_023395575.1 Bacillota bacterium | reverse complement strand
GCCTCCTGTAGCTTCTCAATTATTTTATCAAGGTGTTTTATTTCATCCGGAAATTTAGCTGGCATTGCTTACCCTCCTGCTTAAAAAGTATATTAACATGAATATTGACTTTCAGACTTTATTCCTTCTCATATTATTAAGGATATCCATCATTTCCAACGCATCATTTTCAGCCATGCTTAGTGCAGTAATATAACGGTCGGCTGCACAAACAATATCTTCATTTTCACCATATGTATCGATTACTTCCCGCAAATTCTGTTCGCCCTTATCTAGACGGTTCAGCATATGCAGAATTGACATCATGGAATAATGTGCGTTACGTAGAGTTCTGATTACCTTTAAACGATTTATTTCTTTTAATCCATAGATTCTTTTTCCTTTTTCACTTTTAGGAACCTGAATTAAACCATTCCTTTCCCAGTCACGAAGAACATCCGTTGTAATACCTAGTATTGCTACAGTATCTTTTCTACCGCTGAACACAAGATTTTCGTCTCTTGTGCTTACATTCTCAATCAGATCAAGTGCAATACGGATAGCTTCTTCAGTAGTGGCTTTTTCCTTTGCCAAATGCTCAAAATATTTTTGTGTTCCTTCATAGGCACCTTCTAAATCACCAATTGCTGCAGTTTTTAAGATTCCAACAACTTCCTGCCTTAAGCTGCTGCTGATAATTTCTGCACGAAATGCAACACGTAGTAGCCGAAGCTGTTCAAGATGCCCATCATTAAACATACGGTATCCGCTTTCATCTCTAGGTATGGTAGGAATAAGTCCCATCTCCTCGTAGAACCGTATAGTATTCGGATGGACACCTATTAACTTTGCTACTTGTGCCGTTCTGTATCCCATAATGAAAAAATCCTCTTCCTTCCTGTCGTTTCATCTTTTACTACCAAATTATCACAAACATTACGCTAATGACAATCCCGATAAAACCTTTCCTGTATGAGAGTTCGGATGGTTCATAATATCCTCTGGCGTTCCCTGTGTTACTATTTCGCCACCTTCATTACCACCTTCTGGACCAATATCAATTACCCAATCTGACGCTAGAATCATTTCAGTATTATGCTCTATGGCAATAACACTATTACCTTGACGCACCAACTGGTCAAATACATGTATTAACCTGCCTGCATCATGTGCATGAAGTCCTGTAGTTGGTTCATCGAATAGGTACATAACCTTTCCTCCGCTACTCTTAGAAAGCTCTTTTGCCAGCTTTAGTCTCTGTGCCTCTCCACCAGATAGTGTTGCTGCCGACTGTCCGAGACCAAGGTATCCAAGTCCTACATCCTGTAGAATTTTTAATTTTGAGACAATATTTGCTTCATTACTGAACAATACCATTGCTTCGTCTATACTCAATTCTAAAACATCAGATATAGTATGGCCTTTATATTTTATATCCAAAACAGGTTTTTGGTACCGCTTGCCACCGCATACAGGACAAATAACCTCTACATCAGGCAGAAAGTGCATTGATATGGATAGTTTTCCTGAGCCCTGACATTTTTCACATCTACCTCCTGCTACATTGTAGGAAAAATGTTTAGCTGACAGACCCTTTGCTTTCGTCTCCTTCAAAGAGGCAAACAAATCTCTGATATTGGTAAAAAGATCTGTGTAGGTTGCAGCATTTGAACGGCTGGAACGACCGATTGACTGCTGATTGATTATAATAACATCGTCAAGGTCTTCAAAACCTGAAATATCAGGTTTCCTGCCTTTCTTAGGCTGATGGAAGTATGCGTCTGCAGCCTCCGCTAGTACCCCGAAAATCAAGCTGGACTTACCACTGCCTGAAACTCCAGTAACCGTTACAAATCTTTCAAGAGGTATATCAACATTCAAGTTTTTAAGATTATTTACATCAGCGTTTCTTATTTTTATAGACCTGCTGCTAATTCCTTCTCGTTTACGTATGGATTTACAACAATTTCCTTTTAAATATTTACCGGTAATTGAAGTATCACATTGCATAAGTTCATTCGCATTTCCTTTGGCAACTATATTGCCACCTTGCTTTCCGGCACCGGGTCCAAAATCAATGATGTAGTCCGCCGCCCTAATCATGTCCAAGTCATGTTCTATAACTATGACTGTGTTTCCCATGTCCCTAAGCTGTTTAAGCACTTCAATTATTTTACCTGTATCTCTTGGGTGGAGCCCTGTTGTCGGTTCATCCAGTACATAAAGCACACCGGTTAGTCCGCTTCCCAAAACTGAGGCCAGCTTGATTCTCTGCCATTCGCCTGCTGACATGGAGCTAGCAGGCTGATCAAGACTTAAGTATCCTGCCCCTACATCAATAATCCGGTCAAGCCTTCTATTTATATCACTCACTACCTGGTAAACAATAGCAAGTGCCTCCTGAGAAACAAAATCCGGAAGTCTTTTTAACCACCCACTGATTCCAATCAGGGACATTGATAACAGTTCCTTTATATTAATACCACCCACCGTTATTTCAAGAATATCACTTCTAAACCGTACACCATGGCACTCAGGACATTCCTGTTGAATTAGGAACTTCTCAATTTTTTGCTGTGCACTTGCAGAACTGTTTTCCATATAACGACGCATAAGATTTGTGACTACTCCCTCAAATCTTCCTTCTAAAACGGTTTTGGGAGGTGTTGTATCAGGAAACCTCTGCTGAAATTGTTTACTTAATACACCATGCAGCAGTAAGTCCATTTGAACATCGTTATATTGTTCTATTGGCATATCAATATCCAATGAAAAGCCGTAATGCTTCGCTGCCTGAACCATGGACGCACCATATCTATCAATAAATACCTGATCCCATCCATGTATCGCAAACTCTCGTACACTTTTGGTTTTGTCAATAAGCTTACTAACATCCGGTGTATTTACCACTCCGATACCTCGGCAGGCCTGGCATGCTCCCTGTGGTTTATTAAATGAAAAATGGCTTGCTGTCAGTTCGATAACGGGCTTTCCGCAGTGTGGGCATGGAATGGTCTGTTCATACAGTTCAGAGCCATTTACCTCCTGATCAGGCATTTCTCCGCACACTACCGAAGATGTTTCATCATAACTTTGCTTTATAACCTTACCACAGTGTGGACACGGTCTCTCTCCCAATTTTGAAAATATCACACGAATATATGCAGAGAGTTCAGTAACAGTACCCACTGTAGAGCGAGGATTATTATTTGTATGATGCTGATTAATTGAAATTGCAGGTGATAGGCCTTCAATTGAATCCACCCTCGGCTTGCTCCCAATATTCATTGTCATCCCCATGGACTCCATATACTGACGCTGACATTCCCTCTGAAGGGTTTCAAGTGCCAGCGTTGATTTGCCGCTACCGGAAAGCCCCGTAAATGCAACCAGTTTATTTTTTGGAATTTGCACATCCACATCTTTTAAGTTATTTTCTTTTGCTCCTTTAATATTTATATACATAATACACCATCTCCTCATGATATCATTCAATAAAACAAAACCAGTATACCAATATTTTTTATGGTGGTGGTATACTGGAGAGTTTGCAATATAAAATTATTATCATCTGTGCCCCATAAGTTTAGAAGAAGCTTATTTACATATAACAAAGAGTTAAATGTAAATATTTACAAAATTTCCAATTTCATAAAAAAAGGGGGGGTAAAATGAATACACTAAATCATCATCATTATACTGCTTTAACTCGTTCGGCGTTCCTTTTACAAGAATTTCCCCCTTATTAATAATAGCTAATCAATCCCCCCTGTGAAATAATTTCTAAGCGGTCTGAATAAAGGTTTATAATTGTACTTCCACTAAAAGCATATTCTCCGTGGACAATTGAGTGCCATTTCTCTATTTAAGCTTGTAAAAGTCAATTCTTGAATGAGCGATCGATTATTTTCATATGAATCCCCATCGGTCATTTTTATCATCATGCGAATTGCATATTCAGATGCAGGTGCAGAGGTGGTTCTACTTCTAACATAAACACCAGATGGCTTTAGTCCTTTGTCTGATAGATAATAAGGCTTTTTAGTACCTTGATGAACTGTTATCTTAATAATATTCTTGTCTTGTCTTTTTACTAACTCGATATTCGTAAACATAGATGCATCTGGACGAATACTGTCTCGTACAGCATTTGATATTTGCTGCATTACAAAATCCGCATCTTCAAGACCACTTATTTCCCAATTGCCTGAACACCAACATATATTGTGCCACCGTTGGTATTTGCAAATACCACAACTTCTTTTTTAAAATCGGGAGTGTAGACTTTTTTTATTCAATGGTTTCATTTTCATACATTCTCATAATATCACCCTTTATATCAGTTTCTATCACTAACAGTGTTAGAAAACAAGTCAAGCAGTTCGACAATTCATGACAATGAGATTAGCTTATCTGTTTTAACAGAACGCAGTGTCACATTAAATAATTGAAAACTCCTGCCTTAATCTTTCTACCGCGTATTCCAAGTTTGCTTTCGAATTTTGATATAGCAGGTATTACAATCATCCATTTAATATTCATAGCTTGTCTCCCATATTAATAGTACAAAAAAGACTAAGTTGATCAGTCATTATACGACCTACAAATAGCCTTATCGTATTGATAAATATTCCATCTGGTTCTCTCCATGATAAAAAGCACTGTTTATTACAGGCTGATATTATATGCCAAACTGCGTACAAATTCAACAAAGTAGATGACAGTCAAGTCATTGACCTAACTGCCCTAAAAGGCATCATCTATAGAGCCATTAATCTGAACTTTTATCGCTCAACAGCTTAATTAATTATACTCTAATTTATAACTTCTATAGTTTAGCGGAAGCAAACTTTGTCATCTCTTCCATCTTCTTTTCAAATATCTCCGCCGGAACTAGGGCGTAGCCTTCGCCACCCTCGCTTAAGAGTATCAATCTCTGCCCCGGAACCAGGTTGAATTGCTCGCGGGCGGCCTTTGGTATAACCACTTGTCCACGCTCATTTATCGTAACTGAGCCCCAGATGTTCTTTCCCTTAGGTGGTGGAGTGATAACTCTACCGTCTTCCAACTGTTCGGTCTTGATCAGACTGTCGAGAGTAACTCCGTAAAGCTCTGCCAATTTGCCGCACTTTTCTATATCCGGAATGGTCTTCCCGCTTTCCCACTTGGCATAAGCCTGTCTGGAAATATCAATTTTCTCGGCTACCTCCTCCTGTGAGAGACCGTGAATATTTCTTAGCATAATTAGATTATCACTGAGCATTTCATTCTCCTTATCTATAAATCTATCTTCTCGAAGTCTTCACATGAACGTTTGAATGCCGCAAAGGTCAGTACTACATAAACCAAAACCCCGATTGCAAGAAGCGCAAGCTGAAGTCCAAAGTTCTCAAAGCCAAATGAGTTTACGACAGCCAGTCCGGGGATGTGATGAATTGCCTCTGCAATTCCTATTATAACAAAGTTTACAATGATATAGTACACAAAAGGTTTGCCGAATTTGTAGGCGGTTTTGAAAAAGCCCCTTACAAATATCAAATTGAAAGCTCCAAAGATAACGAGCGCCATTCCCAGTGCAAACGGATTTGCATTCATGAGAGCATTCGCGCGATACACTGACGAGTCTGAAAGCACTGTCATTCGAACCAGGGTTGCTATCAACATTACTAAAATCCCGCAAAGCTCAATGAAGCATACAAATTCAAACTTTCCTTTTACCACATCTCGCTTGGATATCGGCAGCAATGCCGAAAAGACTAAGTCATTCGCTTCCCTTGTATTCTGAAAGCTTTGATATATTCCCAGGCAAACGAAGAAAGGTCCGCAGAGCACAGGGTAACCCGGTAGGAAGAACATCAGCCCGAAGGATATGAACAGATATGACAGAATTGACGCACTGAGCTTCATTTCTTTTTTAAGTGTATTACTCATTACTTTCACCCCTTTCCAGTCTCAGGAAAGTCTCTTCAAGGTTTTCCCCCGTCTGCGAGTACTTACTTTCAAAATTCTCCTTCGTTAAGGCAGCCACTATCCTACCATTAGAAATATATATGATGTCATCAGCGCACCTCTCTATATCGGTTATGATGTGCGTGGAGAAGAAGATGGCAACACCTTCTTTCTTTAGTTCTCTTAAGATTTCCAAGAGTTCGTCCCTAGAGAACGGATCAAGTCCGCTTGTGGGCTCATCTAGGATTAGTACTTCAGCCCTATGAGAAAGCGCCAACATCAGATTAACCTTTACTTTCATGCCCTCGGAGAGTTCGAGTGGAGTCTTCTCCTCGTCCAGCTTGAACATCTCAAGGTACTTTCTATATGCAACGTCATCCCAGCTGTCATAGAAATCCTTTGTGACATCAACGATTTCACGAATCTTCTTTCTAGGATACCAGTTTACGGTTCCCGTTGAATACCCTATTCTCTTCTTAATCTCAGCCTCATTTCCCGAAAGCATCAAACCAAAATACTCCATCTCTCCGCTATCCGGATGAACAAGGTTCAGCATGGATTTGATAGTGGTGGTCTTCCCCGCGCCATTTCGTCCTATGAAACCCGCGATTCTTCCTGGTTCAAGCGAAAAGCTTACACCATCCAGCTTGAAAGACGGGTAGTTCTTGGTCAAATTCTGAATTGATACAACAGTCATAATCTCCCTCCAAATTGTAAAAATACGATAAATATGAATTATATGATTATTGTAACTTTATGTTGCCTAAATTTCCACCAACCCGAATTGTCAGAAATATATAATTCTTGTTATCTTTAGTTGCATTTATGCACAAAGAAAGGCTTATGTTTATTTCTTTAATTTGTTATTCATCTTTATCTTGCAATTTCCTAACGATATTATATGCTGAACTGCGAATAAAATTAGTTTCCACACAACGACAAGTCCCCGTAAAGTCCCTACTAAACAGAAAATTTATCATAAAATATGAAATAAGTGTAAATTACGTTAAAACATGTTGTTATTTGTCTACCTTTTAACTATTTTGCTTTTCTTGAAATATATTTATTTACAGCATCAATATAAGCTATGGCACTTGATGTTATAATATCTGTATGCGTTCCTATGCCAGTAAACATTCCCTCGCTACTCTTTAAAGTAACTGAAACCTCACCTAATGATTCCATTTCTTCTGTAACTGCTGACACGTTATATTGATATAATGTTAAGCATGAGGTTTCCTTAATAACAGAACTTATAGCTTTAAATACAGCATCAATAGGTCCATTTCCACACTCCTCAGCCTCTATTGCATTACTATTTATATCTTTAACTATTACTTTTGCTGAAGGTGTATCTATATTTCCACTAATAACTTTTATTTTATCAAGCTCATATATCGCTTTAATAGCCTTTACAACTTTCTCAGTAATGAGTGATTCTAAATCTGCTGTAGTTACGTTTTTCTTTTTATCAGTAAGTTCTTTAAAATCATTAAATAGCTTAATTAGTTGCTCTTCATTTAGATTATACCCCATCTTTTGAGCTTCCATCTTTAATGCGTGTCTACCTGAATGTTTACCTAATAGAATATTACTGTCATCTCTACCAACAACTTTGGGGTCAATTACCTCATACGTTGAACGCTCTTTTAATACGCCATCTTGATGTATCCCTGATTCATGAGTAAATACATTTTTTCCAACTATAGGCTTATTTACATGTATTTGTATCCTCATGTACTTACTAACTAATTTGCTAGCCTTATATAACTGAGAAACATCAATCCCTGTTTCAAAACCTAAATATGACTTCCTTGCTTCAAGATGCATGACAACTTCTTCTAATGAAGCATTTCCTGCCCTTTCACCAAGACCATTAATTGTGCATTCAATTTGTTGTGCACCATTCATAGCTGCAACAACTGAGTTGGCTGCCGCCATACCTAAATCATTGTGACAATGAACACTTATAATTGCCTTATCAATATTTCTAACATTACTCTTTATATTTTTTATCAACTCACCAAACTCAATTGGAGTTGAGTATCCAACTGTATCTGGAATATTTATTATTGTAGCTCCATTTTCAATAGCTGCTTCGATTACCTCATACAAATATTCTATTCTTGTTCTTGAGGCATCCATTGGAGAATATTCAATTTCATCTGTATATTGTTTAGCATGGTAAATAGTCTTTTTTACTATTTCAAGAACATCCCTTTCAGATTTTCCTAATTGATGTTTTATTTGAATGTCTGAGCTTGAAATAAAAATATGAAAACACTTCTTTTGGGCATCTTTTATTGCCTTCCAAGTCTCGTCAATATCTTTAATAATAGTTCTTGTAAAACCACATATATATGGACCTTCAACTTCCCTGGCAATTCTCATAACAGCCTCAAAATCTCCAGAAGAAGTTAATGGAAAACCGGGTTCTATAACATCTACTCCAAGACGAGCTAGTTGTTTAGCTATGTCCACTTTTTCTTGAATATTCAGTAAATACATTATTTAAAACCAAGGAATAATTCTTTGCCATAAAACGGCAAAATTTAAACGCTATAAAATTACAAAATCAAAAATCATTGACAAATATTTTTGATGAAAGCTTTACACCAAGCTACTTTAAAGAATTATACTTTAAAAGATGGAATATAGAAACACGTTATGATTTTTTAAAAAATAAACTTGAGATAGAAAATTTTACTGGTGACAGCAGATTAACTGTAGAGCAGGCTTTTTATTCATCGATTTATCTCTCAAATCAATGTGAATTAACAAAAGTTTGCTCTGATGAGTTGATACAAGAAGAAAACTTGAGCAAGGATTTAAAAAGAGAATATAGGACAAATCAAAAAAGATTAATTGCAAAATTGAAAAATAATTTAATCAGAATTATTGCTGAAGATGATATTACAAAAAAGGAAAAAATGATGAAACAGTTATTGCTGAAGTTCATAAAAAGCCGATTGCAATTAGACCTGAAAGGGCATTCCCGAGAGTAAAAAAAGGGTCGACTATTAAGTTCCCCAAGAATAAAAAGCGAACTTTGTAATTATTGGTAAATTAAGTTTATAGCATAGAAGTTTAATCTATCCCCACATTTCTATTAGCTCTTTATATTTTGGTTCTTCTTCAATAAAGATTGAATTAATACCAATACTCCTTAAATAATTTTCGATCGCTATTAATCCAAACCTTTCAGTAGCATAGTGTGAACCACCTAATATGTTTATATTTTGCTTATCTGCAAGCTCTCTAAACTTAGGATTATTAATTTTTGAAAACTCATTACCTTCGCAGAAAGCTATACCTGTTATATAAGTATCACATCCTTGTTCTATAGCACAACTCAAATATTCTTCCGAATCACCGCCACCAGATACTATTGCTATACGGCTACACTTATCATTCTTATGTAGTGCTTGTAATTTTGTCAATCCAAGCGTTTTTTTTATTTTTGAGTATAAGCAGTCATAGCTTAAATCGTTGTCACAAATATAACCAAATAAATCATCGTCTAGATACAATTTAGATTCTAAGTGTAAGCCCAATGCTTTCACCAGATTAATGGATGGAGAAAATTTTTCATGTCTATCTAATGCACTATGAATAACATAAAGATTAAGTTCCGCTTCTACACACTTTTTATAGGACTGTTCCTTTAAAGCTACAAACTTCCCAGGTATTTCAATCCAATCAAGAGGGTGTTTTACAATAAGAAAATCCACTTGTTTATCTATAGCCTGTTCTATTACATAATCAGACACGAAGCAAGCAGATGCTACTTTTGAAACAGATTTCCTTCCTGACAACATTAATCCTTGGTAAGTCTTTAAGAAACTGTTTGTACAGTAGTCTTTGTAATGTAAATCAGTATTAGGCATTATATTAGAAAAAACATCAATTAATTCAACATTGAACTGACTATTCAAAATCTCTAACAGTTTAGCAGTTTCCATATCTTCTTCCCCCATTATCAATGATCTGTATTTGAAGTTATTATTATTTTGTGTTTATTAAACTTTTACTGACATAATATCGGAAAAATCTCTGTGGTAGTATGATAATGGGTATTTAAACTCATCATATATTGAGTCTAAAAG
>JAEWZA010000175.1 GCA_023395575.1 Bacillota bacterium | reverse complement strand
TGACGGAGGATAACTAAAAATATCATATAAGGATGTCGGAAAAACGACATCCTTATATGATAAAAAACCTACATTTTTATATTGACATTTGCATCATTAATTAAAGCGCTCGTTATATTTATCCTTTGACTGCTTTTATCAAAAGACGAACTATAATTTAGGGATGTAACAATTTTGTCTCTATTTATAACCAGCGAACAAATAAAATCTGATGGTATTACATATTCACTGCTATCTTTTTGATTCTTATACTTTTTAAACTCCCATAAAAACGGAATATATGGAATATGGTCTCGATATTCACTATTCCAATACCAATAATAACCAGGGAGATATGAATCTAACCAAGCATGGTAATTTTTATATGAATCTTTCAAGCAAGGCAAGGTACAGCGATATTTATCCGCAACATAAAACATAGCGTGCCACTCAGCATATTTCTCCAGTGTTTCTATTTCCGGTAAACTTCCATGGTCATTGTAAGTGCTACGATTGCGATACCTATTATAGTGCAAGAACTCATCTCTCCACGTATGTGTCTTATCATTATCAATTCCGAACTGTTCAATATAGCTGTCACAATCCTTAGCTACTTCCTCTTGAGTACAATTAAAGATATCCGCAACATCATTATACCAATAAGGAAGAGTATCCATAGAGTCAAAATCAAAACAGAACTTTCCTTTTAATGACAAGTGTGCTCTAGCATATATGCGTTCTTTTTTGCTTTTACCTAGTTTCAATTCATCGCATTTTGATAATTGAGCAATGTCATCCTTATAACTTATTTCAGCAATTCTAAGGCTGATATGCTTGGCAAATCTTCTTTGTAATGCATGAATAGTTTTTTCCGAACACGCAATTTCTTTAAAAAAGCTATAAAAATGGACTCCGTTTTGTGGTTCCTCCCCTATAATTCGAAGGCATACAATTAAAAATCCTATTTTGGCAGAGTCAACAAAAAAGAAATTATTCTTATCCATGTATTTTGAATCAAATGGAGCATTATACAAAGTGATAAAATGCTCTATAATGCTTGAGTATCCACATTTAAATAGATTCTGTACTATATGCACTGCAGTCCAACGCACTTTTTTATCCGGATGTCCCAACATCCGCCATAATAATTTACATATTGGCAGTAAATCCTCATCAATGTGTAAAAAGATATCAGAAAAAGGTTCATCTCCGGACATTGGATGAACAGATGGGATTTCTATAAAAACACACCATTTCAAAGCTACATTTGCAAAATCAGCAGGAAGTCGCAGCGATAGTTTCTTTAATATTTCGATTATATTTTCGCTTGAAACATTTTCTTCAGATATCAAATATTCAATAAAGAATTCTCGGATATCATCAGTCTGAATATTAAAAATACTTGTCAGCTTATCGTAATAATTATGGTAAGAGCTCAAGATTTTATCCATATGATTTAGAAAAATATCCCTTTGAATGCATATATTATTTCTCCAAGCTTCAACAGATGGCCAAACACTCCAAGTATTTATATATTTAATTAAAACATTCATAATCTCTGAACAGTTGATAGAATATTTATCATTCAAACAAGCTCCTAAAACTATATTTGCGTTAGAAACATAACATTCTGATAAACTGTGAGCTAGCCAAAAATCAATAAATTTTACTCGGTCATCCCGATTTAAATTTTTTAAACAATCTACTAATTGTATTGCATCAGATATAGGATGGGTTTGTACATAGAAGTTCATATCTGGAATAGGCAAATTTGTTTTGTCGTTTTGTCTCCACTGTTTCTTTTCTTCTTGATTATTAATAGTACAAAGAAATTCATTTAGATCCACAATTTCTTTGCTATTTTTGCAATTATGAAATTGATGTTCATTGATGTAATCGGTAATCTCCTTTACCAATGTATCTTTATAGGTTAATGGTACATTGTATAGAACATCATTAATTAGGATGTCTAACCCCTTTTGTTGAACTGTCTTTGTCGCATTAGCTAGTTTTAGCAATAGTTTCTTAACTAGCTCCATATAATCAGATGGGTGTTCTGGTAGTAAAACTGTGGACAAAGAGGCTATAACGTCTGGTTGATAAACTCTTTTTTCTAATAAGTCTGATAATATATAAAAAGCACTTTCAGGCAGTGAAAAATAATCAAAATCATTACGATCATCTAATCGACACATTATAGAAAAAATATTCAATGGACATAAAGTTGTAGCTGTTTCAAACACCTCTTTATACGGAAAATTCTTTGAATCTTCCATCTTTCGATAATAATCCTCCGCCAAACGTACAAACTCATGAGAAAGCTCAATATTATCCAAATATCCTCCATTAGAAGCGACACTAGATAAAACATGGAAAAGCTCAAGCTTTCGATATGACTCATAATCTAACCCTTTCGCAGCTTGGAGTGCCTTTTCAAAATAAATTTGTCCAACATTTTTTTCAACTTTTTGACCAATTTGAGCACATTGTGTATAAGCCTCAGAAGCGTCCATAGCTGAGACAGGATGCTGAGTAAGATCATCAGATATAGACTTTAGCGTTTCTAAAGTAAATTGTTGTGAACGTCGATCATATGCACATAAATCCGCCAGGGCAAACTTTGTATCACGATATAATTTAGTAATCTTCGATATTTTCAGTAGGCGGTTATATACTGAATGAGAATCCATGCCAGGTATGTACAAAACAGCATCAGATAAGGATAAAACATAAAGACGTATGCTTCCTGATTTTTGACTATCAAAATCACTCCAATATAACCTATCTAATGTTCTCAGACAGTCTTTATATAATGCCTCTGTTGACTCATTGTTTTCACCCAATACCTGTTGAATACGATACATATACGCTGGAAGGAGTAAATCAAAAACCTTTTTAATTTCTGTCGCGCGTTCATTAATTTCTTTTTGAGTATATTTTTTCCCTTTTTTCAGCTCATCTATATCCAAAAATTCATCTGAATTGATGTTCTCGTTTCTTAATGCTTTTTCCAATACATAGAATCTAACATTACAATCTAATTCATGCTCATCTTGTCCATTAATATATGGCAAATGTGAAACTCGATAGTTAATTTGATATTTAGAAATTATGCTAAGAAGCATATTCCTATCTTTACCCTCCCTACAAAGGTGCTCTAATAACAAAATTATATGATTTTTACTGAAATTGTCCAAATTTATCGTTACTACTTTTTTAAGCACATTAAATAGATGTTCAGATAAATAAGTGGGAGGCGTTTTTTTACATCTTAAATAAGCTGCAACAATAGAAAGTTTGCAGTGAAATGTCCAATGAATTTTTTCAATTTTGTTTACTAATTGCATATCGTTTCGGTTAATTAGCCTGACCAAAACTTCAAATAATACCTTTGCTTGGAATATTTTATTAGTCCAAGAAGTTATCCAACGTCTCATTGATATTTCATCTTTGAGTCTAAGAATAGATTCTGCTACATTTACAATATCCCCAATGTTAGGTCTTTGTACAGGATTTTGCTTTTCTTTAGGTTTACTATAATAATAATTGATAGCTCCACTATAACTATCTAAGTAGGAAAGAGCTTTTATTTCAGTCTCTGGTTTATACGAAAAAACAAATGCTGCTTTTCCCAAACTATCAAAGTCATTTCTGTCAGTTGTGAATACTTTTAAAATAGTGTTCTTATCACAATACAACTGCGCCAGCTCAGGATTATTTTGTATCAGTTTATTAATAGCTTCGTTGCTTTTTAAAAAATCAATAATTTTATATATCAGTTGAAAAGATTCTTTCCAATAATTCTTCGTTTTGATTGCAGGCATTTTTAAAGTAGCTTTAATACGCAAAAGCATGATTTGGCTTGCTTCTGTTATATCTACAAGAGATTCATTTATTGATTCGTTCAGTGTTATATTCAATAGTTTGGAGATATCCTCCTGTTGAGCTAGAAAATTATGTACATGCTTTGCACAGTAAGCATCTTTATTTCGATGTATGTACATATAGTCTGCAATAATACTAGTTGCTTCTAGATTATCACAATATTTCTCTCGCAAGAATGTTTCAAAATCTTCATCTCGAAAGTAAATATAATCATTTTCAATATAAAAACCGAACGAGCAGTCTACACTTAAACTCTGTAACAAATCCAATGAACAATCAAGTACTTTAACAGCAATTGCTATTGGTATAGGACGTGGCAAATTTATGAGTATTCCAAAGATTAATGAAATTTCTTTATTTTCCTCGCCATATCTATGTTGAATTTCTTCAAGTATATCATTAAGCAAATCATCTGTTGTCTTTCCATTTGGACGCAATGTATTGATTTGTTCATTAGGTGTTTTCCGCTTTGACGCTAATACATATGCCTGGACTCGAGCTATCCCTTTGCTTAAATTATGAAACTCTAAACAGTCTTCATTTATAACTGTTGGGTGAAAAGATTTTATATGTTCTGTACTTTCATATAAATTAAATGCTGGAACTTCGAAATACCCCGATTTGCTTGGAAAAGTAAACCAATCTTTATGCTCTGTTCTACAAGTTAAAAGTAAACATACTCCTTTAGGTAAAGATTGCTGCATTAATTTATCAACAAAGCAGGCTTTTCCATTTTGTTTTGCGGCAAATACACAATTATCTGCTGCATCAATAATTAATAATACAATAGCGTTTTCAGAAAATGATTTTACATATTTAACTGCATGTTCTAGCCGTATAAATAGCTCTTGAAAAAACTCTGCTTCCTTCAATCTACGCTCTAATAAAAAATCTGTCTTACATTCAAGTGCCAAGCTATTACAGATTTGAAGAATTGCTGTATCGCATTCATACCGGGAATCAGAAGGCTGCAGGTAAGTTCCTCCTCCATAGCAGTCATAAAATACTGTTGCTGAACCATCAGGAAGATATCTTTTTAGGTTGTTAACAAGTGTAGTTTTTCCAATACCTGCTGTTGCATAAACACATATAGGACTTTTTTCTTGTTTCAATATAATTTTTAATAAATCATAAATGCACTCTCTTTCTATATAACCTTTTTTTAACAAAGAAATGTTTGTGAGAGCTGGGAAAAATCGAGTATAATTTCCACCAAAAAGAGAACATACAAAATCTTTTGTCATTGGGACATTTGCATCTCTCCCTGGCATCATTCGTTCACGTAAACTCATTATTATCTCGTTATATTTGTTTTGTAGATTATCTATGCCCCAATTGCCCAGTTTTCGAATAATCTTAGCCTTCTGAATGCTTCTTATTTCTGTTCCACAATCCTCGAAATCAAGAGCTTTGATAAAACCTAAAAATACTTTCGAACTTAGCTTAGATTCTTTATATATCTTTTCAATTTCTATTCTATATATTTCAGAAAGATTATTTATCAGACTATTTGTTTTCTTATATCTCTTTTCAGTCAAAAGTTTTTTTGATTCATCAAGACTTTTTAATAGGATATCAGAAATTGACCGATTACTAACTAATTTTATAATAAGTTTATCTTCTGAATTGTGATTTTTTTCTGTATACTCTTGATAAGTATCAGCAAATCTCCGAATAATTGAATTATCTTTCTTCTTGTTGTCAAAGTGGCATAATCTCGCAGTAGTCCACTCTATATCTCCCATATATGTACTATATTTTAACTGCGAAAATATAATTTTTGATGCACTTTGAAAAGTTTCACCTCTATAATATTCTGCTAAATCAATTGAATACAACTTACTATCATCTATATCAGCTACAATAGAGTCCTGCCATGTAGGTCCTTCTAGCGTAACTGCTGTAAGATCTGAATTTTGGTTAAGCATTTCTAATATTTTTTGAGCAGCCCATAGAAGGTGAAAATCGTCACCAGCATTAGATGGCAACGCTCCTGCATTTGTATTAAATGATTTCATAATAACACTCCAGACAAACATATAAATACATTACATTTTGTGATAATTATATCACATATTTTACATTAATTCCAAAATTATTGTTTGTCTACTCCAATTTATCACAATTAATCAAATAGCTAATCTCCGTATCTATCTCTTCATCTTTAACCCTCCATATCTAGTAGTTATTTAAAAGCAATTCCAAATTATCATCTATCACTGTAAAATTTTATTACTTTTATGTATAACATCCTAACCAAATGTTCAAACTCTAATTAAATGAAATTAAATTCATTTAAATAAAAATAAATTTGATTTAGGAGTGAGAATATGGAAAAAGGAATTAATGATAGTGATTTTGTAGTAACCAGTAGTCCCCCCCAAACCCAAGCGAATACATTAGACGACAGAAGTGATAATGATTGTTTATCAGAAGATACCTATAGACTAATACTAAACAGCTATACTGATAGACTAGCAGCTAAACAGCTTAAACCATCAGTTATAAAAGTGGTTATTAATACTATTAATGATTTTTATCTATTTACAAATAAATACCCTTGGGATTGGACTGCTGAAGCTTTTGATGAGTGGCATTACTATTTATATAGAGAAAGAAACAATTGTGAAGCAACACAGCGTAAAAAACAAACTATAATTTCAAAATTTCAATCATTTTTAGTTAATTCCCCACAACTTAGTGAGCTTTGTGAAGTCAAATTCGGTAAAAAGCCTTTATTAATTCGTTCATGTAATAACCTTATACCTCGTAAATTTCCTGATGAAAATAAAGAAAAACATTTATTTTTTACAAAAGAAGAATTAATGAGTTTATGGCTGTATTTTGATAAGCAAATAACTTTAGCAAAAGAAAGTAAATCTCGGAAATTAAGGATATTACAAAGAGATAAAATACTATATCTACTTATGTATTTTTGTGGATTACGTGCAAATGAAGTCTTAATGCTAGATACCACAGATTTAATATGCAATCCCCCAAATACAGATTGGAATAATCTTGGTATCATTATAAAAGATAGGAAAGTTTGTTGGAAAAATCTATATAGTGCTCGAACAGTTTGGATGTCAGAAACATGTTCCAATTATTTAAAATGGTATCTTGAAAACATAAGACCATTATTTATAAGTGATGATAATTCTAGCCTATTTCTTTCTGAAATGGGATGTCGCATGAATTCAAATTCTATAGCAAGGAATTTTAAAGAACATGGTGGTAGTCCTCCAAAACGTAGAACTGTATGGACTATCTCTGAAACTTCAGTTGAATATTTAAGGTGGTACCTCGAAAGCATCAGGCCATTATTCGGCTTTGATGAAAGTAAAAGTTTATTTCTTACTGAACGTGGATGCCGTATGAATCCCAAAACCATTACTCAGAATTTGAAAGAACACCTTAAATATGCTGGTCTCCCGTATGAAAATTACTCAACGCATTGTCTTAGACATAGCTATATAAGTCATCTGTCTGAAGACTTGGAAATCAGCCCAAGATTTATACAAGAGCAAGTAGGACACACCTATTTAGCTACTACACAAATATATACGCACCTATCAGATTCTTTTGTATCAAAACAGCTTACAAACGTAATAGACCGCCAGTTGGCAAAATTCTTACCGAAGGGATGTAATTAAAAATGATTGAAACCAGTATCTTTAATAGATTTACTTATCAAAAAACAAAAGAGTTTTGGAATTCCTTTGACATAATATCTGAAGAATATTCTCCAGATTCTCTTAATTATATTACAGTACAAAGAGACAAAATTATTTTTAAAATATGCTATTCATATGGTCTAAGAATTGAAGAAGTATTAAACTTAACCCTAATTGATTTTAACTTTAGCGATAAGTCTCTAGAATCATGCGGAAGCATATACGTACAAAAAATAAACAACAGACTTATATATCCTCTATTTCACGAAGCAACCGAAGATATATGTAGATATCTTGGCATTATCAGTCTTAATGGCAAACTCTGCAACAGCAAAATATTTTCAACCATTAAGGGTAATATTCTATCTCAACATTATATGAACAATAGATTAAGTATTTACAATTCAAAGCTCCCATTGTCACAAAGGATGGAAAGCATAAACCTATTTCGGCAATATTATATAGCTGATATATTAAGGATAAAAGGGCTTTCTCAGAGTTTTATAAACAATCAAATAGGTAACAATATATCAAATAACCAAGTTTATTTGCACTTACAACCTAATAAAACTTATTTAGGAGGTAATTATGTTTAAGTGGAGATTAAAAGAGAAAATGGCTGAGAAAGGAATATGGCGGTGTACAGACTTAACGAAACTATTAAATGCACATGGAGTCAACATTACTTCTTCAATGGTCACATTAATTGTTGATAAAATGCCAGAAAGAATCAATACTAAGGTGCTTGATGCTTTATGCGATATTCTTGAATGTACACCTGCTGATATTATGGTACACACTTCATCCGGTAAGAATGCTGAAAAATTACTAAAAGCAGTTGGTGATGAGATTGGTATTAAGCCTGGTCCAAAACCCCGTAAGAAATCAGAGCAGTCTGATATACCTACTTCTATACTGGGTCCAAAAGGTGGTGTAATTAATTGATGTCTGAAAATAGTTGGTCAAGTAAATACACTAGTTGCATAAAATGCAATACCACTAATCATCCACATAAAGCAAAAGGTCTTTGTACTTCTTGTTATCAAAAAGAGCATTCATACCCTCAGAAAATTTGTAGCGTTTGTGGTAATCTAGCTAGAGTTCATAAGAAAGTAGATGGTAAGGCTATATGCCGTAAATGTTATAAACAACCAATACATACTTGTAGCATCTGTAATAAACAATCTTCTGCAGCAGTTAAGCTAAGTATGACTGAATTTGTATGTGACTCATGTTATATAAAACATTATAGAAACAAGCAAATTTGTTCTATTTGTGGTAGATCTGAATTACTTGCAATTAACTCAATAGATAAAAAGGTATGTATAAAATGTTATTCTTCACCTAATCATCTTTGTTCTAAATGTGGCAGAAATATAGAATCCCCTTATATAATTGATGATAAACATGTATGTAGCCGATGTTATGAAAATTCCAGACAAAATAATATTTCTGCCATTGATATAAGTAAAAACTCCTATACTTGCAATATTTGCGGTAAACAAAACTCAGTTCAACATATCTATAGTGATAAATCGGTAATATGTCCGGACTGTGCTAAGCAACAATCAGATAT
>JAEWZA010000006.1 GCA_023395575.1 Bacillota bacterium | reverse complement strand
CTTCATAAGTCTTTTTTGTCCATGCATCAGTTGCCGGACTATATTCCCAAACTCCATCTAAATAGGAACCAAAAACATACATTTTGCCGTCTATCGCTACTGCTTGATGACCGGAACTTTCTGTTGGTCCATTTGATTTTTGAGTCCATATATTTGTTACAGGATTATATTCCCATAAATCTCTTAAATTTTTAATTCTTCCGTCATAATATTCACCTCCAAAAACATACATTTTGCCGTTTATTGCTACTGCTGAATGATTGCTTCTACGACTTGGTACGTAAGTAGATTTCTCAGTCCATACATCTGTAGCTGGATTATATTCGTATAAACTACTCGAACTATAAGGGCTATCATTACTGCCTCCAAAAACATACATTTTACCATTTATAGCTACCGCCGAATGGGCATAAAGTGCTTGTGGAGCACTTGCCTTTTGTGTCCAAGGGCTTGTTTCCGCCTTTGCAACCTCTCCCCCAAACTGCACAACCTTTCCATCTTCTACAGGAAAATTGATCATAACTCCTGATGCTGTTATTGCTAATGCTAATATTAGTGCCAAAAATTTTCTGAATTTCTTGTGTGATTTCATAATATCCTCCCAATTAATATAAATTTATACTTATTTCAGCACAAAGTAATATATCATATTAGGTAAATATGGTAAATGCATCTTTTGCATAAATATTACATTAATTTTATACTGTTTACTTATACCGTATTATAAGTTAACGCGTTTTGCTTTATTTTGAACTAATTATGCAGGCAAGCTACTTATTGCTTTTTACTTATACGCTAGTACAACTCAAATAAATGGGATACTTGGTTAAAGATATTTGTTTGAATTTTACTCTGCAAGGTTCATAAAACACAAATTAGCACAACAAATTAAGTTAGGTACAAAGTGTTTGTAAACTTAACTGAATAAAAAATTATATACACATATCTAGTTACACTAAATAACGCCAACCAATAAGTGATTGACGTCATTTTATTTAATCTACTTTTCATTTATGAGTTTTCTACTTCCTCTGCTGCCTACCCTGATCGTCAATATAATAATTATCCAACATTATCATTTCTGAAACAGGTGCAAATACAAGGCCTTGATTTTTCAGCTCTGATATGATTTGAGGAAGCAGTTCTACAGTATACTGAGTATCATTGTGAAATAAAATAATGGAACCGGGCTTTGTTTTCTTTAGTATCCTATCCAAAATTGCTTGTTTGCTCATTTCTCGCTTCCAGTCTAGGCTGTCACTGCTAGATACAAAAGTAAAAACTGTGCAAACGCCTGTTATAAAAGGATTTTAACAAAAATTAACTGCTAAAGCTTGTCCAATCTCAATTATAGTACAAAAATATTAAATATTCCAATTAATTGCTACCTCATCATCCTTTATAAATATTTTTTCAATGAGGAACTTAGCAACTGTTTTTTTCTGTTCCAATGTGCTTTTCTTCCAGTTGTCTATACACTTGTTAATACTGTCCATATTTTTGCTAGGTTGTACCTTTTCAACACACTCCTTGAGCTGTTTAATTAATTCTTTCTTCTCAGAATCAATCTCTGCTATTTTTTTATTAATATATTCTGTAAGAACTGTGTTGGACTTTGCCAAGCTATTGACCAAATTATCTATTTGAGTATCAATTTCAAATATCCTGATTTTTATTCTGTTTGCCTGTGCATTTTCAACCTGTTCTAGCTCAACAGGTGTATCGTTAATACTTTTGACCTTTTCAAATATTTCATTTTGCACTATTTTCTCCACTGCTTCAACATATTTAATTTTTGTATGTCCATCACAGCATTTGTAGTTTGTTTTTCCTCTGCACATGAAATATTTATATGTTCCGTAAGTAGCACTTTCTGTATTTACAACTGTCATAGTATATTTACAATAACCGCACTTTGTTAGTCCTGAAAGCCACGAATGCTTTCCTCTACCTGTATTTTTTATCTGCTTGTTATCATCTAGTTTATACTGGCATTTCAGAAATATAGATGAGCCTACTATTCCTTCATGCAAGGCTAAGGAAAGCACATGGTCTTTTACATTTGTATATTTTCTTTCATTAGAATCTCTTTTCCCATACAAAAAACATGCAAAACCATTAACAAAATCATTAATATCGTTACTTATAATACAACCTTTATTTTTGTAATAAATATATATATCTGCATCAGCTTTAACATAAACTGGATTTTTGAGTATTCTGCTTATTTTGCATGAATCCCAAAGCCCTCCATTTGGTGCTGCGATATTGTTTTCATTTAAATAATTACTTATTTCACCCAATGAGAATTGTGTATTTGCATATAAGTCATAAATTTTCTTTAAATTATAATACTGTGTTTCATTGGGTACCAAGGTTGAAGTTTTGATTCCATCTACTTTCACACTAACCTTGTCAAAACCAAAGGGCGGAGGTCCGCCCATAAAAAATCCCTTTTTACCTCTAGCATAATAATTGTCCTTAATTCTCTTCTTGATGGTATCTCTCTCAAGCTCCGCAAAAATCATTATAATACCCAGCATTGCTCTTCCCATTGGAGTAGAAGTATCAAATTTTTCAGTTGTTGAGATAAATTCAACATTGTGCTTTTGAAAAAGTTCAATTATTTTTGCAAAGTCCAGCAAAGACCTACTTATTCTGTCCAACCTGTAGACTATTACCTTTGATACCCTATTATTCTGAACATCCTCTAACAGCTTTTCAAACGCTGGACGGTTTATATTGCTTCCACTATAGCCTTTATCGGTATAAACCTTGTATTCTTCGCCATCCTTTATTTCACGCTTGCAGAATTCTATCTGACTGCTTATTGACAAGCTGTCCTTTTTGTCTAAGGACTGACGAGCATATATCCTGATCATAATAAATACAGCTCCTCAAATATTTATAATAATTTACATTTAAAAATGGTAATATCACATTTTTAATTGCCACATCTGCGGCGGCGAGACGTTAGTTAAGCAAATGTTGTTCAAATACACGAAATAGTTTTATTTATATACAACTGCACTGCAATCCTGACTTTCTAGCCTGTTATACTCTCTTAAAATGTTTTTTATAACTTCTTTTTCTGCTTGCTTCCTCTCATTCTCATTCATATCAGGTACTAAATTAATTACCCTATAGCCCTCAACAATCTTCTCTGTAACCATAATTAACCTCCCAACGTAGTAAAATTTTATAATAAAGCCTTATAATAAAATCTATTCTTGATAACTTCCTTTTATTTCTGAAATTGAATATTCATTTTTCATAACACACCCATACACTTGTTCTTCTCCTGATGAATAAGCTCCTATGTATAATCTAATGAAGAAGCTCAAGTGTATGAAATATCATGAAATATTTTTGATTATTTCTAATTTGCCAACTCAAACTTTAATTATATTTCCTCGCAGGGGTTTTACTAAGCTATCTGCTACTCTTGTCATACATTACACCATTGATGAACCAATCTCGGATAAAAAAGCATCAATAATGTTTAGTAATGAAATAGAAAGTTTGCTTAAAACAACGTTGTAAATAAAAAAACCCCTTGATGGGGATTTTTTATTTCAATATAAATTGTTAACTACTGTATTTTCCTTATTATGATTTCCCTGAAGAACAGTATTTTTCTATTGTTTTCGTTGTATTTCACGCATAATATAATTTTTGTATAAATTATATTATTTTTTCGATTTCATATTCATTTTCTTCTTTTATTATTGCTTTATACATTTACATGAGCGGCACTTCGCCTATATGTAATTAGTGCTAAAATGAATTTAATCACTTTAGCACTAATCAATGTTAATACTATAACAATTACCTGCAGATTTCGTAATGATATTCTAGCTTATTTCATCTTGTCTTCCTATCTAATATGGTAAGCTATACCAAGATGAAGAAGAACATGCTGAACCACATCGCCAAGTACATGCTCCAGAACAATCTTGTGAACAACGTGCAGTGCATGATTGATAACAGTTATCGCCACAGAACTGACAATAATATCCACTTACATCTTTCTTTTCATTCTTAATTGGCTGATTAGAAAACAAATTTTTCATATATCCACCTCCTTATATTTACTTATATGTAATAAAAATTTTATCCTAACCCATTATTTAAATTGGCGTTCCTATCATTTGTATCACCTGCAGGTATTATTACTACAATAAGGAGATTTCGCACGTATCAAAATTAATATTCCAATTATGCCCCTCTACTCTTTCCCACTGATACTTTTGGTACATTCTTTCCCACCATGCCTGTGTATCCATTTTTACTTTTCCAGCCTCAAGAATCATCTTATTCATCAATTTTTCACTCTGTACGTCAGAAAGCAAATTACTTTTAAAAGAATACATTAATTCTTCAATTCCTAATTTTCTTTCATAATAATTTAGCAATTCTGTTTTTTCTTCCAAGGTTACTTTTCCGATTATATTACTCTCCATATCCATTGCCTGCCTTTCTCTGAATAATCTTATCTAAAGGATCACAATAATCAATTTCTTCCAATCTGTTGACAAAAGATATTTTACATTTTTCTGAAAGTCTTGTTTGTAGCTTCATAGATGCCTTTCTCTGAACATGACTAATTAGGCACTGCATTTTTGAAGGGGTATTATACTCATTAGTCATTTGTTTATTAAGGAACCTGCACCGATTACAATTGTAGACATCACATTGACCGCAGATTGGTGCACTACTAAGTTCTAAAAGCCTCTTATTTTTCGTTTCAATTCCATCTTCCAAGTTGCCCACAGAATCCTCTGGATTATGAAAATAAAATGCTGGACATATATATATTTTCCCATTTGGAGCAAGTGAAAATGTAGTTATCCCTGCATCACAATTTCCCATAGAAGTTGTATTCCATAAATCATTTATAATATTTAATTCATGTACTCTTCCATCTAAAAATTCGCTTTCCAAATACTCTACTACCTTGTCCAATTCAGATTCATACTGTTTAAGTGTACTTTCCGTCCAATCTTTTATATCCACTATTTCAATGTTAATTCTGTTTTTATGATGATATAAGCTTTTTAATATTTCCAGTAAATGTTCTATATTATTTTTTTTAAGCAATAGATTACCCATTAGGGCTGAATCCTTCTCACCATCAGTATTATCATAAATAGAGATGGTATTGTTCTCTTTGCCTGCTTCATCAATTACAATATAGTTTTTTCCATCAAACAACTCAGGTAAGGTACCAAGCATTACAGGATTAAAGAAATTCTTATCACAAAATTCCAAACCTCTTTGATAGATTTCTAATGACATGGACTCACGCACCTCACTCATACTTCCATATCCACAATGAGAAATAACATTATCCGATGTAATAAACTGTAGATATTTTTCTTCTTTCTTTATATCTTGATAGTCTTTCCTTTTCGATTTGATTCCTGTGACTTTCTCAAATTTATCCCAAAAATACTTATTTCCTCTAACCGTTGCTTTATGCATTTTACAAATATATGTTGCCCTTTTGTAAATGGTATCTGTATCAGCCACATCATAATTACACCCCTGACACCATGCACACCCTGAAGCGACATCACAATTAATACATTCACTAGGACTTTGCACTTCCAAATTTAGTCCCAAAAATGGTCGGATTTTATCTGTATTAATTCCATCTTCTGCATTCCCAATTATGATTGGTGGCTTGTTATTTAAGCTTACGTTTAAAAATCTTACACATGGTGCAAAATTTCCATCACAATCAACGGCCATCATAGCATTTCCGCCACCACAATAATTCATATACCGATCCTCTGGCAATAAAGGCTTTCCAATTGCCGGGTCAAAAAATCTTACAGAGCAGTCTTTCCATTTTTCATGTTCCAATACATAATCTGCCAGTTCTTTTAACTGCTGCTCCATAATTTCATCATCACCATCTTGCCATACATCTTCAAATACTACATTGGCAGATACGTCCTTGATTCCAATATTCCAAAGACTAATAATGCTATCCTTTAAGTAAGGTAAATCATCGTGGGCAAAGGTAGCTTTTGTAGCTGCATTTGGAAACTGCTCTATCCATAACGGAACATTTTTCACAACATCATCATAAGAGCCAGTCCCATCTACACGAACTCTTTGCAAATCATGCTTTATTTTGTTACCATCTACACTTAATCCAATTGATAAATGATGATGATTGCATTTGATATAATTCTGTACTGCTGGTGTATTATATAATAATCCATTACTTGAAAATGAAAAACGGTAGCTATTAAACCACGGATGATCTAATAAGAACATTTGCTGTTTAATATAATCCGATATTTTATCAATCAATTCCATTTCAAGAAAGGGCTCTCCACCGATAAATTCCCATACAATTGATTTTTCTTTAAATATTTCCCTATGAGTTAAAATATAATCCACTGATTTTTTGGCTGTCTCGAATGACATCTTCTTGGAATGGTTTTTGCCAGTCATATAACAATACTTACATGCTAGATTACAATCTTCTGTAACACTAAATGTTATTGTTCTTGGCATACCATTTGTCCCATCCCAAGTCTTTGACTGTGTCCCCATCATTACTTTTGCAACTTCGCTCACATTATCTCCCCTTTAGCATAATATTTCTAATCAATATTTTTTTAGCCTCATTATAATTCCACTTGCTGTTTTCTGAAAGATTATATAGATTTTTAGCAAGATGTCCTGTTATATAGGCAGCTGACATACTACTCCCACAAGCCATTTGATAATCTGGTATTTTTTGAACATCTGGAATATGTTCTACCCCTACTGGTGCATAAAAGAACCCCTTTTGATAGTAATATTCGCTCCCCACTAAACGTTTATCTGCCTTTACACCAAAAACTCCATGCATGTAAGCAGGGTAAGATACGCTTCCTGAGTTGGAAGCAGCTGAAACTAAAAACACATTTTTCTTTTTGGCTTCCCATAAAATTTTCTTAAAATCAAGCCAATATCGTTTCTTTTCTGTGCCCAAGCTCATATGAACAATATCTGGCTCATAATCGAACACTTGTGACGTAGCACTTAACAGTACCCTCGCATCCGTTTTTAACTGTTCATCAAGTACGTTAAAGCTAATAAATTCAACATCTTCACATATGCATAATATAATCAAAGATATAAATGTACCATGATTATTCCTAACTGGTATTGTCATATTTTCTCTAATATATCCTTTAGAATTAATATGAAAACCCGTGGAATATACTATTTTATTCTGTAAATCGAAATCTTTCTCACTAATTCCACTATCTATGACCGCAACCCTTACTTTACGTTTGGATATTTTATATCCCCTCCCTTATATAGTCTCAGAGTCAATAAACAGAACATATACTTCCTAATTTTTCTATTATTTTTAATATATTACATTTATGTAATATATTATATCACAAAAGCTCCATTTGTTAACTCTTTTTTGCTATTTTTATTGTTTAAATTTAATGCTATCCCTTCACTAACTTGAATTTAAATATTTTAGAAGCAAAAATTGTGAGCAAAATGTACAAAAAAATAAATCCAGTAAACTCATGGTTTCCAAGATTTATTGCTACTATCAACTTTTACTACTTTTCTGCATTTTACACAAATCTCTTTTCTTCTACTAAAAGATCATCATAAATTATACAATTGCTTTTTAAATCATTGAGGCTACTGTACTCACTAATAGTCCCAGCATCAACCATCCAAATTTTATCTACCTTTGTTAAAATATCAGGCTTATGGCTTATCACTAAAACTGTAATATCTATAAAATCATTTGTTAGTAATTTATTAACATATGCTTCTGACTCAACATCATAATTTGCAGTAGCTTCATCAAGTATAAGTATTTTTGATTTCCTTGCAAATGCTCTAGCCATCGCTATCTTTTGCCTTTGTCCTCCAGAAAGCTTTGAGCCATTTCTTCCCACTTCGCTTTTATACGCTAACGGCATGTCTTTTATAAAATCATATGCCCCGCTCTTAACAGCAGCATTGTTAATTATTGAGGCATCTGCACTTGAACCAATTGATATATTTTCTTCTATTGTTGTGTTAAAAAGGTAAAGATCCTGACTTACCACTGAAATCAAGCTTCTATAATCCCTTAATTTGATATTATTAATATCAATCCCGTCAATTGATATTTTTCCTTCCTGAGGTTTGTAAAATCTTAATATTAAATTAATAAGAGTACTCTTTCCTGAGCCATTGGCTCCGATAACAGCAATTTTTTCTCCAGAATTTATGTTAAGATTAACCTTATTTAAAATCTTTTCTCCATCCTTATATGAGAAGCTTACATCCTCAAACTTGAGACTTCCCTGCACTTCAGTATTAGCAAGTCTTATAATATCGCTGTTGTTGACCTCAGTCTCTGTTTCCATATCCAGAAATTCAAAAAAGCGCTTTGCGGAAGGAATAATGTTTGAAAAGTTATAACCAATATTTAATATTGCAGAAATAGGTCCTATTACAAAAGAACTGTATGTAAGAAATGCGAATAACCCCCCGATTGTAAGACCATTTCTAAATGCTATGTATGCTCCCAATATATATAAAGCACAATTTATACCTTGAAACACTAAGCTTTCTGAGTATTCATTAAATTTATCTAAAAATGCCATTTTTATGTTCATTTTTACGATTTTTCTTTGTTTTTTAATGAATTCTCCTGTTTTTATCCTATCTATTCCCCAAAGTTTAATTTCTTTCATTCCACTTATTGTATCACCATACCATGATGAGAAATCACTGTTGTACTCCATGTACTCTTTAAACATTGCTTTTCGCTTTTTTGCAAGGAATTTAACTGTAAAATATCTTATAGGAGCAACAAATAATACTACCAAGGTCAGCTTCCAATCAATTATCAGCAGTCCTATTACTCCTCCAATTATTCTGAATATCTGTGATATTACAATAAAGGTTCCTTTATCACATACTCTGGATATGTTTCCAACATCCATTCCGATGTTACCCATAATCTCTGAGAAATTTGTTTTATTAAAATATTGCAGTTTAAGTTTTTGAAGATGCTTAAATGCCATTTTATTTAGTGAATATTGAAATGTAGCATTTACATAAGAAAAAAACTTGGTTTCAAGCAGACCAATTGCTTGCTCAACTAAAACAAATGAAAACATAATTAAAGAAAATTTCACTACAATGCCAAAGTTTTTAGCAAGTAGTCCATTATCCATACCCTGCT
>JAEWZA010000483.1 GCA_023395575.1 Bacillota bacterium | reverse complement strand
ATATACATGTGTTGACAGTATCATCGACACTGCAATTAAACCAGCCGTTATTGCACTAATTGATTTTTTGAAATTTTTGAACATAATTCATACCTCCCCTGTATTAATATCATTCCTAAAAACTTAACCTTCAGATTATAGTTCACGTTTTGCTATAGTACTATCAGCAAATTAAGCTATAAAGTGAACTGTCCTTAAGGCAGATATGGTAATTTTGAAATATCCCCTAATAGGTATTTCTTGAATACTGCGAAATCAAGTGCATCAATTTCTCTGTCACCATTCAAATCTCCTGCTGTAAGACTATCCTCAACCGGGAACTTATCAATTGAGCCTAGAAGATACATTTTCATCATGGCATAGTCTGTTGAATCAATAGCCTTATCTCCATTAAGATCTCCAACCAAAGCTGTAGCTGCCTTACCAAACTTGAACCAGTCCAAATTCATTAAATAATCGCTTCCTCCAGTAAATACCAAATATAAATCATGCTCTCCAGTAACTCCACTGACACTGCATGTTGCATCAGCCCAAGTTTTCCATCCGCCGGTACTTGCAACAGCACAAGTTCCTATTAATGTTCCTGTCGGACTATCCAAACGAATTTCTATATTTCCACCAGTTGACGCGCTACCTGCACTTGCTTGAAAATTAGTAGCACCGCTACCAAAATCAATCTTTTTATAAACAACATAATCTCCATTTTGAATATACCCGAGATTCTTACCACTTCCATCAGGATTATCTTCAATTTCAACTCCATATTGGCTATTAAAACTTTCTGCTTCAATCTTTGTATACGCACTTCTTGGTTCTACAACTACAGGTTCACTGGATACCTTGAGCACAACAGTACCATGTGAAGGTACAGATGCTGTATATGAACCTGTGAATTCTCCTTTGTCAGACATAGCCCATAAATCACGTACTGAAACACTGCCCTGAATACCTATATCTGCAAAATTAACTGTTATGTTTTGTGTTGTTGAATTTCTATTTAATAATGCAACAGCCTTTGTTGTTCCATCTATACCGAGTGGTTTTACCCAAACATCAAGACCATTTGCTGATTTAACTTTATATCCTTGTACTCCAGCAGGGTCTTGATTTATAGCTATTACTTCTTTGTTAGTTAAAATGCTTTTTGTAGTTTGGTTCATTGTTCTAATATCATTTCCAGCAATAAGAGGTGATGCCATCATACACCACATGCTCATCTGTGTACGGTATTCCTCTGTTGTGCAGCCACCATTTCCGATTTCAAGCATATCAGGATCATTCCATGCTCCAGGTTTTGCAGAGCTCGTATATCTTGCATTCTCATCGATACAATTTATAATACCTCTGAACCAATCGTTTCCATTATCCCACTTATCAGTGATATCACCTGTAGTACGCCACAAGTTTCCAGTTTCAGGCATCCAGCTTGCATACCCCCAAGCGCAGATACTGAATACTATATCTCTTCCGCTATTTGCAAGTGCTTTTTGCATTTTCTGGTAATCAGCTTTCTGGTCACTTCCATTTGGTACATTGCAGTTATCGTATTTTAAATAGTCAACACCCCATGACGCAAAGGTCTTTGCATCTCTCTCCTCATAACCCCTGCTTCCACTTTGAGGAATATTCATACAGGTCATAGTTCCGCGATCTCCATATATACCAAGCTTAAGACCTTTAGCATGTACATAATCTGCTAAAGCCTTTATACCACTTGGGAAACGCGTAGGATCAGCCCTCAGATTTCCATTAGCATCACGTGCCGGATTTGCCATCCAGTTATCATCAAGATTCAAGTAGACATATCCCGCATCCTTCATTCCAGAACTTACCATTGCATCAGCAATCTGTTTGATTTGAGTCTCATTGATATTTCCATGGAAAACATTCCAGCTGTTCCATCCCATAGGTGGGGTTTTAGCAAGGCCGTTATCCAAAGCCACTACATTAGAAATTGATAATGCGGTAAATATTGCACCAACAAGTAAACCAACTGCTAATGATACTAATTTTTTCATACCGTTTACCTCCATATTTTTAGTATTAATTCTTTATAAATTAAACTTTCCAGTAAGGTAACTTCTAAATAACCGGAAAATCAATTTAATAACAATTTCATTGCCTATCTAACTCATAAGAGTTTTCATCTCATTTTCTTCCCTTTGTTGTAACATTTCAAAAAGCCTTTAAGCATAGATAAGTCTTAATATTATTCATGTAACTATAGGAAATATCTAAGTCAATTACTATCGGCCGATAACCGATATGCTATCGGCCGATAATTTGGTTTTGAGGCTATGCAAACCCAAACTGTTTTCAAAGCATAATTCGCCCATAAGGCCAAGGCTTAGAACCGTAATTGACTTAGTAAGGAAATAAATGAGGTAAGTATGAATTTCCTTATTGCAATTAATATATATATTCACAAACATATGTTTATGAGATACCATTGTTACTGTACAAGTGAATGGGGTTTTTTCCTTAATTAGAAATAGGTAATTTAGAAATATCTCCCAGCAAGTACTTTTTAAAAACAGCAAAGTCTAATGCATCTATTGCACCATCAACATTCAAATCTGCTGCCTCAATGTCATCTTCAACTGGAAAATCATTGATTGCACCTAGAAGATACATTTTCATCAAAGCATAATCTGTTGCATCAATACTGTTATCTCCATTTAAATCTCCTACAATAGTAGTAGCTTTTTTAGTAAACTGGAGCCAGTTTAAATTTAATAAGTATCCGCTTTCACCTGTAAATTTCAGATATAGGTCATGCTTCCCACTCACTCCAGTGACACTACACGTTGCATCAACAAAAGTCTGCCAATCTCCAGTTGCAGGAACCATACAAGTACCTACTAAAGGACCTGTAATACTGTCAAGCCTTAGTTCTATACTACCTCCATTAGTAGCACTTGATACTCTTGCCAAGAATCCTGTAGCACCAGATTCGAAATCAAGGTTACTATAAACAACATAATCTCCGTTTTCGGTATAGCCTACAGCTTCTGTGCCTTCGTCACATGTTACATTTTGGATTCCTATCTGACCATTATAGCTTTCCGCCTCTATCTGTGAAAAAGCAGACCGTTTAGCAGGCTCAGCTAACTTCGAAACAACTGAAACAGCGTCAACAACCAAGGTACCACTTACCACCTTTATCGAAACAGTATGCTCTCCATAATTAAGGCCTCGAAGTGTAAACGTTTGATACAATTCTCCAGATGCCAGCGTACTAGCTGAAGCATTAACAACCTTTCCATCCACCGTCACCTCAAGCTTTGCTGAACCATCGTTTGGACCCAGAATATCCAATCCAGTACCCTTAAATGTGTATTTAAGCATAGCACCTGCTCCTCCGCTTGTAGATAGAGATCGCTGGTAATTGTACATGGATTTGCCGTTTTCATGCTTCCATGGACCGCTGTATACAAGCTTGGCAACTGGAGTAGCGGATAGATCATACATCTCAAGATTGTCTAGCGCTTCAGAATAGTATGGAACATATCCTTCGATTTTTTCCACTTTCAAATTATCAAAACGAGTATTATAATAACCACTTAACAGGTCCACACGTCCGGACAACTTTGGGTTTAAATCAGTGTAGCTATAAAGAGTAGTTCCATCAAGATAAACCGTCACTTTATTTTCTACAACCTCAATAGCAATATTATGCCATGCATTATATGCAGTGTTAAAATTATTGATTTTTACTCCGCCTGTACCACTCACTACATTTCCACTTGCTACAGACGTACCATTAACATGCATAGACCAACCGCCATCGAACCAGAATTTCAAAATATAAGGTGTCCCATTTGAGTAATGAGAGTTACTGCCGCCTTGCTGACGAGCACCGATAGCAGCATAATTATTACCACCCTCTGTACTATTATGTTCGAATGAAACATCAACACTGGCTTTATAGTTCAGCCATCTATAATCTCCAATAGCTGTGATAGGGCTACCGTTATTCCAAGTACCTCCAAGTCCCATTGTTGATTGATCCACCTGCTGTCGCAGAACATAGTTATTTGTCCCATCTGGAAGATATGCTTCAAACGCTCCGTTACGGTCACTAGTATAGCGTGGAATTACACTCTTCGAACCACCTCGCGCATCTATATAGCTTTCGTTTCCAATAATTTTTCCACCCTCTCCAATTACAGGATAGGTTTTGTTAGAGTAGTCAAAATTGTCAGCATATAAGATGTTGTCCTCAGTATTATGTACAAAACCAGTCTCATCAGTGTCAAGTATGGTGCGCTCGCCTTCTACTGGCAACGGTGTATTGTACTCTGCTTTCGCATCATTATCCAAAGTGGTAACCGTCACTATAGAGTAAGGCTTAACGCTTATAGTATAAACTCCACTACTATTTGCAGAAACTTCGCCAAGATATTTCATGTAGTTGCTGTTAAAGGCTGTACCCTTATCGGCCGCTCTGGTTTCCCATACTTCCAAGGCTGGATTCCCTGTATAGCCCATATTTATCGTCTTAATAGTGTAGCTTTTCGTATACTCACTATCGTTAATAAAAACAGTTGAAAAATTGCGTTTATCTGGGGCTGCTAAGGTCATATAGCTTGGGGTACCATTACGTCCATTAACCGGGTTCGTACCTATTGCACCAGTGTAACTGGCCTGAGGCACTGCCCTCCAAATCCCTTGAGTGTTGCCCTTGTTCTCCCAGCCTGATTTCGCAAACCAACTGAAATGCCTCAGAATAACAAGTCCTCCATCATAGTGAATCCAACCCGACCAAGGGTCACGCGCACTAACCAGTTCTTTAAAGGAATATTGTCCTCCTTCATAGAAGGAACCAATTGCCGGCTGATAGATAAAATGCGACCTACGAGAATTTACAAATCCCTTAATTACGGTGTTTCCCATTTCCAATGGACCGTTGCTGCCACCTATTCCCGTTCCCTCTACTGAAGGATCCTTCATATTGTTGTTGGGACGGAAGGACGTATTACTAAAAGTGGCCTGTGCCTCGCTATTCCATACCTCTTTGTCAAATTGCTCAGCAAGACGTTTAAAATCGCCTGCACTTGTATCATCAGTGTTGTAGTGGTATGCAGCTACTGCTACAGCATCTCTAAGTGTAGCGTCGCTTACCATATCATCGCCGAAGGAACCAACTGAAACTTCATCAGAGATTACTACCTTGATGCTGTTATACAGAGCTTGCTCCTCAACGCTATTAAAACCCGCACTATCCGTTTTTATTCGATTAGCAAACTGTTTTGTCCATGTCAAATTTGGTGCTTGTTCGTTTACTCCTGGATTTATGTAATCAACCATATAGCCGTATTGGCGGTAAGCCGCTAGAACGGTATTTTTATACCAGGTGTAAACCTTATCGTTAGTGTTCACCCAGCCAGGCGCATTCCAGCGGAGAATACTAACTTTTAGATTTGGGTTCACCTTTTTGGCATCAGCCGCTAGCTGGAAGCCTTGATGGCGTTTGACATTGGCCGTTTCAGTTTCCCAACGCATAGTTGCTGGGTCAGGTCCAGTAGAGTTGTTGCGATCATTTCCCATTTCAATTTTCACATGCGTCATAATTGGATTTTGTCCACCAAACAATACCTGTAAAAGTTCTACATACTTGTCAGGATGCTCAGACTTATAATCCATTAACAGCGCACTTGAGCTGTTTCCACTCAACACTCCAAATCCTTTGAATGTAAGACCATTGATATTGTCAGCTTTAATGTTGTTACCATCCACAACAATGTTAGCATCAGCAGCCTCAACTGTATTTAGGGGTGATATTGATAAAAAAACCGCAGCAAAAGAAACAATTAGAAAACCACTTAAAACCCTTTTAACCATTTTTCACCTCCTTATTTCAATCACTTCAGTAGCATTCATTTCCTCAAACAATATTAGCTTAAGGCTTGTAAGGTAATTCCAAAATATCACCTAGCAAGTACTTTTTAAATGTGGCAAAATCTAGGGCATCTATTTCACCGTCAGAATTCAAATCTGCTGCCTTAATACCATTATCTACAGGGAACTTTTCAATTGCACCAAGAAGGTACATTTTCAATAAAGCATAGTCTGTTGAATCAATGCTCTCATCTCCGTTGAGATCTCCTACAAGTACAGTAGATATAGCTTCTTTGGAGAATTTAAACCAGTTAAGATTAATTAGGTAACCATCTCCCCCTATAAATTTCAAATAAAGGTCATGCTTCCCACTTACCTCGCTGACATTGCATGATACATCATTAAAGGTCTGCCAGTCTCCAGTCGGTGTTACTGGGCAAGTACCTATTAAAGTACCAGTTGCACTATCAAGTCTGATTTCAATTTTCCCTTCATTAACAGCACTTGATACTCTCGCATTAAAGCTTGTTGCACCACCGTCTTCAAAATCAATATTATTATAAACAACATAATCTCCGTTTTCGGTATAGCCAACAGCCTCTGTTCCTTCGTCACAAGTCACATTTTGAATTCCAAATTGGTCGTTGTAACTCTCGGCTTCAATCTTTGAAAAAGCTGATACAGGAGTTGCTGGTGCAGTAACAAACTTCCACCAGTTAACATTAAACAAAAATCCACTTCCACCTGTAAATTTCAGGTACAAGTCATGTACGCCAGTTGCACCGCTTACTGTACAAGTATTGGTAGTCCAAGTCTGCCAGCCTCCGGTACCCTTAACATCAAGAGTTCCCACTAGCTTTCCTGTAGGGCTGTCAAGGCGAAGTTCAATACTCCCCCCATTATTTGCTGAAGCTACTCTTGCCTCAAATGATGTGGCACCAGAAGTACCAAAATTCACACCCTTTACCTTTATATAGTCACCATTTTCTATATTGCTTACATTCATACCGCCTTCACTACATTTTTCTGTCTCTACACCTGATTCCCAGCAAATTGTTTCAGCCTCCGTTTTTATATATGGGTTGAGATTGCTGACTGCTGGCACACCGGTTGTAGTCATATTCATTGTAGGGATTGTGCCATCTGCATTATAACTAAATTTTTCTATACATACCGAACGGTGATATCCTCCTCCATTTGGTAAAGCTCCGTTATGATAGAAGAAATAAGAATTTCCTTTAAAGTCAACTACTCCTGGATGGTTGGTAAAGCTAGCACCTTGAGTAGGCATGATTTTTCCACGATATGTCCAAGGTCCTGTTGGACTAGTGCTTGTGGAATAACCTATATGCTCGGATACAGGACCGCCTGCGAATACCATATAGTATAAACTACCGCGCTTATAAAACCATGGGCCTTCCTCATATGATGTTGCTCTGTCCGTCTTGCTTCTAGCTCCGAAACTAGCTACAGTCAGGGGCACTGTCACAACATTACCTGAATATGAAACCATATCTTCATTTAACTTTACATACTTAAGGTCAGGATTACCCCAGTATAGATAAGCCTGTCCATCCTCATCAACATAAGCTGACGGGTCAATATTACCATAACCAGGTGCTATTAATGGTTTTCCAATAGCATCCTTAAAAGGCCCTGTTGGACTATCTGAAACAGCAACTCCTATTGCTGTTCCACCACTCTTTGCAGTCATCGGAACATAGAAATAAAACTTACCATTTCTAGGAACACACTGACCAGCCCATGCATCACCCTTCGCCCAGCTAAAATCAGTATAAGCCAATATTGTACCATGATCAGTCCAATTTACCATATCCTTTGACGAATAGCATTTCCAATCATTCATGGTAAAAAAGTTATTTACTATTGTGTCTTCGTCATGGGACGTATATACATAACAAGTATCTCCATAAACCATAGGAGCAGGGTCAGCGGTATAATTTGTCTGTACAATTGGGTTATCTGCATAGCATATAAGCGAGAAAAACATAGAGCAAATTAAAGATAAACCTAAAATCTTGCATATATTTTTCATATTTCCTCCTATTTAACAAACTTTTATTTTAATCCCCAAAATTTATTTACCAAATTAATATCATTTTATAATTTTTAATAATAGGTCAACCAGCTTGCTTATTCAGAATATGTTTTAAAGGAGTATTACAAAAATAGTTTTATAATACCCCTTTCAAAATCTACATTACATTTCAGCTTGGAATTTTGTTCTTATCCCAAGAAGGTATTCTTTGATTTGTACAAAGTCAAGTGCATCTATGCTACCGCTTGCGTCTACATCTGCTGCTTTCAAACCGTTTGCACCAGGGAATACAGATATTGATCCTAGTAAATACTGCTTCATTAATGAGAAATCAAGTGCATCTACGCTACCGCTTCCATCAAGGTCACCGTATTTAATTGTTTGTATTGGTGCATTGCTGAACTTAAACCAGTCCAAATTCATTAAATAATCGCTTCCTCCAGTAAATACCAAATATAAATCATGCTCTCCAGTAACTCCACTGACACTGCATGTTGCATCAGTAAAGGTTTTCCATCCGCCGGTACCTTCAACAGCACAAGTTCCTATTAATTTTCCTGTCGTACTGTCCAAACGAATTTCTATATTTCCACCAGTTGACGCGCTGCCTGCACTTGCTTGGAAATTAGTAGCACCACTACCAAAATCAATTTTTTTATAAACAACATAATCTCCATTTTGAATATACCCTAGATTCTTGCCACTGCCATCAGTATTATCTTCAATCTCAACTCCAGATTGGCTGTTGTAGGACTCAGCTTCAATTCTTGCAAATGCGCTTCTTGGTTCAATTACTTCTGGCTCTTCGTCACCAACATTGGCAGTTTTAATATAATCCTTTAACCAAGTAAGAGCTGGTCTTTCAGTTCCATTACTACGAATTAAATGAGAGTTTGCAATCCATGTATGTCCTTGTAGATAACCCCAATATGTAATACCTTTTACACCTGGGTGTTCATACATAACAGGGAAAAGCTCTTTCATTTTATTTAACTGTTGAGTGTCATCAGCAATATTTAAATCTAATTCAGAAATGTATATAGGTATTCCTGTAGCTGCAAGTCTATCCAATTTTCTCTTTACATCAGCAACATTCTGAGTTTCTAGACCGTGAGATTGACATCCAATACCATCAATTAGATTTCTTTGCTTCAATATATTTATTACTGTAAGATATTCGTTAATACAACTCCAACCGTCTGGACACAAAACGTTATAGTCATTAATGAAAAGTTTTGTATTTGGGAAGTACTTACGTGCTTGTTCAAATGACCATACTATCCAGTCGTAACCAGTTCCATAAAGACCATTGTCACCGCCGATAGCATTCTTGTATGGGAAAGGTGCGTGTCCTTTCATTGCTTCATTTACAACATCCATTTCTTCTATTTCTGGGAAGTTCTGTGCAACTGCTTTATACCAGTTCTCAATTGCTGTTTTTTTAGCTGAGTCTGAAAGATTTCCTAACCAGTTAGGGTACTGTGAACCCCAAATCATAGTATGGAACTTGAAAGGAATTTTATTTGCTTTACAATAGTTATACATTGCTTTAGCTTGGCTAAAGTTGTATTGACCCTGTTGTGGTTCACATGATTGCCATTTGCTGGCATTCTCAGGAGTAAGCTGATTCCAGTATTCTCCGAATTTAGAAGGTTCACTGCCACCATACCATATATTACCTACGTATTTAGCTTTACCAGTAGCCATAGCAGCATCAGCAGGAATACTAACAGTACTTAAAAGACTAAAAGCAACTAATAGTGCACTTACTATTCTCATGCCTCTTTTTTTATTAAACATCTTCATACCTCCAAAATATAGTTTGTTTTTTTGTTGACCTATTATTAAATTTCAAAATTAATTGGTATTTGGTACTTTGGTTGTTTTCTAATCAGATACTTCTTTAGAATTGCAGAATACATTGCCTTTACAGAAGCATTTCACCTATCTACTAAATATATGCGTATGGTTATAGCATTTTTAGTCTAGATTACAATCCTCCTATTAACTTTCTTTTCAAAAATATCCTCACTCTACTTTTCACCAGGGAAAGTCGTTATAATTCCCAGTAAATACTGCTTCATCAAAGCAAAATCAATTGCGTCAACAGTTCCACTGGCATCTAAATCAGCCAGGTTAGTATTTTCTATTGTTTCCCCTAGAAGATGCTTTTTAATCAGCACTAAATCTAATGAATCTATTGATTTATCACCATTTAAATCACCTAATTTGTCTGTAGAAATAACATCTGCGCTAAACTTAAACCAATCTAAATTCATTAAATATCCGCTTTCTCCTGTAAATTTCACATATAAGTCATGTTTCCCAGTTACTTTGCTAACACTACAATTCACATCAGTCCAAGTCTTCCATCCTCCAGTTCCCGGAACAGCACAAGTTCCTATTAATGTTCCTGTCAGACTGTCCAAACGAAGTTCTATATTTCCGCCTTCTGTTCCACTTCCTGCACTAGCCTGAAAACCTGTAGCTCCGTTACCGAAATCAACATTTTTAAACACAAGATAGTCTCCATTTTCTATGTAACCTATATTCTGTCCATTATCATTAGTGTTATCTTCAGTCTGAGTTCCAAACTGTGTATAGTAGTTTTCTGCTTCAATCTTTGAAAAAGCTGATATAGGGTCTGGCTCAGGAGCATTAGGACCTGGTTCATCATTTAATCTGAACCAGTCAACATCCATATATCCTGTACTTGCAGTAGGACTGAAATTCATAATGGCATATTGTTCTCCCTGGAAAGTACCATACTGCCAATCAAAGCCCATTGTTATTGCTGTTCCAAGCTGCTGCCAGTTTCTAGTATCATCTTTCCAGTAGAAAGTGGCTTTCTTGGTGCTAAAATCCATCTGTATTCTTAAATACAAAATATCGGACGTTATGTTTGTAGCCGTACCCTTAATAACTTCCTCTTCAGTCATTATTATTTTCCTTGGGCTTCCTGTTACAGCGATATAGCCTCTAGGATCTCCCAGCATACCTAATCCGCCGATATCACTAGGCTGCATTTTGCTGCAATCTATCTTGATTGTGCCAGTGCTTATTAGCCCTTGGCCTTTTTGAGTTAAGCTATTTCTTGCTTTCCAGAAATCAGAAGCAGTAGTAGCTTTTAACCTAAGGCTTGAGCCAGTCAAAGACCATTTTGTATTATCAGGATTGTGATTCCACATCCACTGAAGCCCTAAAGAACCTCCATTGAACTCATCGGATGCTTGAGGTACTTTGATATCTTTATTTTGAATAGGCTTTTTATATGAGTTTTCAACTTGACCTAGATATCCTTCTCTGCCGAACATAGGCCAGCCATTCTTCCAAGTAATAGGGCAAATTCTAGTCATACGACCAACTGCACCGTCATCCTGATGTAGATATCCCCAATAGCTTCCATCAGGCAAGTCAACAATACCGCCTTGGTGTCCACCTTTTCCTGCTGTACACAAAGTAGTAGTTTCTCCATAAGGTCCCCATACACTTGAGGCACGAGAGCATACTAAACTTCTTGCTGGAACAGCGTTAAATAAATAATAGGTTCCGTTTACCTTAGTCAAATGTGCTCCTTCCACATTATTATAGGAAAGAATTGTTCTTGAAGATCCAACAGTACCGCTAAAATCTGGTTTCAGCTGTATCATTCTAATCTGGTTTTCCCAAGCTCCACCATATGCAATATATGGTGTACCGTCAGTATCAATAAATATACATGGATCGAAATAGCTAGCACCTAAATTATAGTATTTCCATGTACCGCTTACATCCTTTGAATAATAAATACGAGCTCCAGTACCATCATTCATATTAACAATTACATAGAATGTACCGTCTTTATAAGCTATTGATGGAGCAAAACATCCAGAAGCATATTTAGTTGACCCATTATCCATGTTATATTGGTCAGACAATTTATCTATACAATGACCAACAATTTCCCAGTTAACCATATCTTCTGATCTGCAAATAACAAGACCTGGTGAATTAACAAACGTTGATGTTGCTAAATAAAAATAATTGCCCACCCTTATCATACTTGGGTCGGGATAGTCTGCATACATTACTGGGTTTGTGAAAGTGCCATCGCCTTTGTCAGGCTGCCATGCAAACGCAAAGGAAATTTGCGATAGCATTATGCACATTACTAGTAGAAATACAAGTACCTTTTTAATACTAAAACCTCTTTTTGAATTACCTTCCATAATAATTCCCCCTAATTATTTGTTAGAGTAATCTGGATAATACTTCTACCCTTCAATTCCTGCATTTCCCAGACTAAGGTCAACATTTGATCTTTTTTCTTAATAGAAAAGCGCATGGTCAAGTGCTGATACCCCTACTCTATATTATTATTATAAAAGAAGTCTATTTTTATATCCATTTACATATTTTTACTTGCTAATCCTTTATTTACTTATTTTTTTATATATTTTTTATTTTTCTGTTTTTTGTTACAAATATTAATTTCAATTATCGAGTTTATATTGGTTTAATTGAGAAAGGAAGTTTGTAATGATATTTACATAAAAAAGCAGCTATAAGCATTCAGACCATAAGCCTTACACAACCTGTGTCCTCTATGCAGGCATACAAAAAAGACTCTCGCCAAATAATCTCCCGCAATACATATTGTACAATTTCAAGTACAATCTTTATTGTTTGAGTTAATTAGCAACAGTCTCTTTGATAAACTTTAGTCTTTTTATTTTTGATTTGTCATCTTCATACGAGCCATAGCTCTAGCAAGTGCTGTTTTTGAACGAACATACTCTATTTGGCTAAGATGCTTCTGCAATTTCTCCTCGGCACGTGCTTTTGCTGCCTTTGCCCTATTTAAATCTATTTCTTCAGGGTACTCAGCAGTATCAGTTAATATAACTACCTTATTAGGCATAATTTCAGCAAAACCCTCTGTAACGAGAGCCTCTATCCATTTGCCCTCTGCTTTGATTCTGATAGGTCCTATATCTACCGCTACAACTGTAGGCGCATGTTTTGCAAGGACTCCCATCTCTCCATCAACAGTTCTAAATATAACCTCCTCTGCTTCAGCAGAATAAAACTTTCTTTCAGGTGTTAATACTTCTAAAAAAAATGTGGGCATATCTTTATTACCTCCATGAGCTGTAAAGTGGCTTCAAAGTAAGGAGTAAGCTATCAAACGAAGTTATCGCTTAATAAAAACATTTACTCCTCTATCTCTTTTGCTGCTTCATACACCTCTTCAATAGTACCCTTCATATAGAAGGCTGATTCAGGAATGTCATCCATTTTGCCATCTAATATTTCCTTAAAGCCACGTATAGTTTCCTTAAGCGGTACATATTTTCCTTTATATCCTGTAAATTGTTCTGCTACAAAGAATGGCTGTGACAGATATCTTTGTATTTTTCTAGCCCTAAATACAGTTAATTTATCTTCTTCTGGCAACTCATCCATGCCTAAAATAGCGATGATATCCTGAAGTTCCTTATTTCTCTGTAAAACCTCTTGAACCCTTCTAGCTACACTATAATGCTCATCTCCTATTACTTTAGGATCAAGTAATCTTGAAGTTGATTCTAGTGGGTCAACAGCAGGATAAATACCCATAGCAACAATATCTCTGCTCAAAACAGTAGTGGCGTCCAAATGGGCAAAGGTAGTAGCAGGCGCTGGGTCTGTCAAGTCATCTGCAGGTACATAAACTGCCTGTACTGATGTAATAGAACCTTTTTTGGTAGACGCAATTCTCTCTTGAAGTGCTCCAACATCTGTAGCAAGTGTAGGCTGATATCCAACAGCAGAAGGAATTCTTCCTAAGAGAGCAGAAACCTCTGAACCAGCCTGAATAAATCTAAAAATATTATCTATAAATAATAGAACGTCCTGTCCCATTGAATCTCTAAAATATTCTGCCATAGTAAGCCCTGTCAGTCCAACTCTCATTCTTGCTCCAGGTGGCTCATTCATCTGGCCGAATACCATGGCAGTTTTTGAAATAACGCCTGACTCAGTCATCTCATTCCACAAGTCATTACCTTCTCTTGTTCTTTCACCAACACCTGTAAATACAGAATATCCTCCATGCTCATTGGCAACATTTCTTATTAACTCCATTATTAATACGGTTTTACCAACTCCAGCTCCACCAAACAATCCAATCTTTCCACCCTTTGCATATGGAGCAAGCAAGTCAACTACCTTTATTCCAGTTTCAAGAATTTCTGTTGAAGGTTTCTGTTCTTCAAACGAAGGCGCAGGCCTATGTATCGGAAGATAATCAGATGTCTCAACAGGTGCTCCCTTGTCAACTGGCTCACCTAGTACATTAAAAACTCTGCCTAAAACTTCTTTACCAACTGGAACTTTTATTGCATCTCCAGTATCTAAAGCATCCATTCCTCTTACCAAACCATCAGTAGAAGACATAGCAACGCATCTAACAGTATTATTTCCAAGATGCTGTACTACTTCTGCAGTTATAGTTACTTGATCCATAGGTATTTTAATAGCATTATATATATTTGGCAATTCTCCATCTTCAAATCTAATATCTAGTACAGGTCCTATAACTGTTACAATTTTTCCAGTACTTCCTGCCATATTTACCTCCCATCTACGTGACATAGCACGAAATTAAAATAGCAATGTGAAAAGGCCTTTTTCTACATCAGCTTCATTACAAAAACAAGAACACTATGACTTATAATAATTAAGCAAATATGTACTTATTTTAACGCTGATGCACCGCCAACAATTTCAGATATTTCCTGTGTAATAGCAGCCTGCCTCGCCCTATTATAATATAAATTTAATTTTTGAAGCATATCATCTGCATTTGTGGTTGCATTATCCATTGCAGTCATACGCGCATTTTGCTCACTTGTAAAGGCCTGAACAAAAACACCATACATAATTCCTTTAATATATTTAGGAATCAAAAAATCTAAAACTGCAGATGGTGATGGTTCATACTTCGCCTTCTCATCTATTTTTATTTCAATGTCCTTAATATCCTCACGTAAAGCACTTATCTCAATAGGTAATAACTTTAATACCTTAGGTTGAAGCGAAATAGCTGATACCATCTCAGTATATATTATGTGAACTTCATCTACTTCTTGTTTATTGTACATATCAAGTATAATATCTGTTATTTCTCTAGCTCTATAAACTGTAGGGTTTTGCACTGCATAATCAAATTCAGTGTGGACATCATAATTTTTTCTAACAAAATAAGCCCTGCCTGAAATACCAGCAACTAGAAGGACTGCATTATCTTTGTCTTTGCCAATAGTTCTTTCTGCAAGCTTGATAATATTACTATTATAACCACCTGCAAGTCCCTTATCACCAGTTAAGATAATATATGCCTTCTTTTTACCTTCTTTTTTTTCTTTTAAGTCAAAATACTTACTTTCAACATCCCCGCTATGTTCTAGAATGTCTGCGATAGTTTCTTTAACCTTATTAAAGTAAGGAAGGGTAACTTCTAGCTGCGCTCTTGCCTTTTTCAGCTTTGACGTTGATATCAGCTTCATGGCTTTTGTAATTTGTCGCATCTGATTTATACTTTTTATATGCGATTTAATCTCACGCATATTATTTGCCATATGATAACCCGCCTTTTCCGTCGCAAAGTCACGACATTAATTTATATCAAAATACTTTCTTGTTTGTTTAGTCAAACATTCCATACTGTAAAGTCAATAGTTCTATAAATAATTACTTCTACTTCAAAGGGAAACTTGGCTTTATCAGCTCATAATTGCAAAAGCTTATACAAATTGCCCTTTAAATTCCTCTACAGCTGTTTTTAATAATTTAATATTTTCATCGTCAATATTTCCTGTCTTTGCTATGTCAGTAAGTATTTTAGGATACTTATCTTTAACATATTCAACTAACTCTTTATTGAACTTATTAACCTTATTAACAGGTAAATCCATCAAATATTTATTAGTTGCACTATAAAGAATCACTACCTGTTCTTCTACCGGTAATGTTGAATACTGCGGCTGCTTCAAAGTTTCAAACAGTCTTGCGCCTTGGAACAGCTTGTCTCTTGTCTGCTTATCCAAATCAGAACCAAACTGTGCAAAGGCTTCTAATTCTCTGTATTGTGCCAAATTTATTCTAAGTGGACCTGCAATTTTCTTCATAGCCTTTATCTGTGCAGAGCCACCAACTCTTGAAACTGATAGTCCAACATTAACAGCTGGTCTTTGTCCCGCAAAAAACAGCTCTGATTCCAAATAAATCTGTCCATCAGTAATTGATATTACATTTGTAGGAATATATGCTGAAACATCTCCCGCTAAGGTCTCAATTATCGGAAGTGCTGTAATTGAACCCCCACCCATTTCATCACTAATTTTTGCTGCTCTCTCTAATAGTCTAGAGTGCAAATAGAAAACGTCACCAGGATATGCTTCACGTCCTGGAGGTCTCTTCAGAAGCAAGGACATGGCTCTATACGCAACGGCATGTTTAGATAAATCATCATAAATAATTAATACATCTTTATGATATCTGTACATGAAATCCTCTGCAATAGCACATCCTGCATATGGTGCAAGATACTGTATTGACGCCATATCACTGGCTGTTGAAGATACTACAATTGAATATTCCATTGCCCCATACTTTTCCAGTCTGTCAACAATACCTGTGATAGTAGATGCTTTTTGACCAATAGCAACATAAATACAAATAACATCTTTACCTTTTTGATTAATAATAGTATCAATTGCAATTGCAGTCTTACCTGTTTGCCTGTCTCCTATTATTAGTTCTCTTTGTCCTCTTCCAATAGGAATAAGTGCATCAATTGCCATTACACCTGTCTGCAAAGGTGTATTTACACTTTTTCTGTCTATAACACCTGGTGCAAGAAATTCTACAGGACGATAAGAATCAGTGTTAATTTCACCTTTTCCATCTAATGGTCTACCCAATGGGTTAACCACTCTTCCTATCATTTCATTTCCAACTGGTATTTGAACTGTCTTACCCGTTCTCTTTACAGTTGTTCCTTCTCTAATCTGTCTGTCATCACCTAAAATAACGCATCCTACGCTATCCTCATCAAGATTTTGAGCCATACCGTACACGTTATTTTCAAACTGTAAAAGCTCTCCAGACATACATGACTGAAGCCCGTAAATAGTTGCTATTCCATCTCCTGCCTGAAGAACATATCCTACATCATCAGTTTTAATTGCAGCACCATAGTTCTCTATTTGCTGCTTTATAATTGAGCTAATTTCATCTGGTCTAAGACTCATGTTTCTCACCCCATACTCTGTCTGCTGATTATTATATAGTAACCAGCTCAGTTAATGATTCTATTCTACCTTTAATACTTCCATCATAAACCTTATCTCCAATTATCACCTTAATACCTCCAATAATTGAAGCATCTATCAATTCTTCTGACTTAACTGCCACCGCATTATATTTATTTCTAAACTTTTCTTTTATCTTAAAAAGTTGTTGCTCATCTAGAGGCTCTGCTGTAATAATCTTCATTTCTATAACGTTACCTTTTTCATTTATCAAGCGTACTAGCTGCTCATAAATTTCTGGTATGTTCTTTATACGTTTTTTAGAAATAAGTAATAAGATAAAATTTAGCATATTTCTACTAAGCTTATCAGTAAAAACATTTTTAATAACAGTCTGCTTTTTATCTACCTTAATGGTTGGATTAACCAGAAAACTACTAAACTCTTTGTCTGAGTTATATATCGAGACAAATTCTTCAAGTTCCTGCTTAATAACCTCTATATCACTTTGTGATAGTTCCATTATTGCCTGGGCATATCTTTTTTCAACAAGTGGCATCAGATAGCACCTGCCTCATCTATAAATTTATCCACCATTGATTTATTAGCATCACTGTCCATATTTGCCTGAACTAACTTTGATGCTGCTGTAATTGCAAGAACTGCAATCTGTTGCTTTGTCTGGTTCAGCATCTCTGCTCTTTCACGTTCAACCTCTTCATGACCCTTTTGAACTATTGCAAGAGCATCCTTTTTGGCATTGGCAATTATTTCATCATACTCGCGCGCCGCCTTTGCTTTAACTTCGTTTAATAACTTGTCACCATCTAATTTTATGTTCTTAATTTGTTCATCGTATTTTTTGCGCGCCTCAGCTGCTTCTATTTTTGCGTTCTCCGCATCCTTTAAGCCCTGCTCTATGGAGCTTTTTCTTTCTTCCATAAGGTTTGTAATAGGTTTGAAAAGGAATTTTCTCATAAACAAATATAAGAGAATTAAGTTTATAGCAACAAATATAAATGTATACCCATCTGGTTCTAACATAATCTCACAACCCCTTTATTACCCGTATTTTATCTATTCTTAATTAAAATCAATATATATAATAAGCCAATTTTATAATACAAGGCTTTATTATCATCCTATTGGTTACTACTGCATATCTGTGAAAGATATTATTATAACGCCTAGATTCAAAATGGAATTTTTCGATTGTAGAAAAATTTCATTACATCAGCGGCGTTTCAACGAGGCGGGAGATGTTCTCACCGCCTGAAAACCAAAGCGGTACCCGCCACTTATAGAAGTGGGGGACATTTTCTTGCCTCGTTATATCTTTCACAGATATGTCTAAGTACCATAAAACATACTGCAATTCCTTAAAAACAAATTTTTATAAATTTTATTTATTATTAACCCATCTTTAAGAAAACCAGTACCAATGCTACAACCAAACCATAGATAGCTGTTGCTTCTGCAAGAGCTGCACCTAGAAGTAGAGATGTTCTAATTGAACCTGCTGCCTCTGGCTGTCTAGCTATTGCTTCAACAGCTTTACCTGTTGCCAAGCCAATACCTATTCCAGCGCCAATACCTGTAAATGCTGCAATAGCAGCTGCTATTGCTATTATACCTGTTCCTGTCATAATTTCACCCCCTTATTCTAATGCCTCTGAAATATATATAGAAGTTAAAAATACAAACACGTATGCTTGAAGTATTCCATCAAATAAATCAAAATACATACTAATTACTGCAGGTGCAAGGATTGGTAATGCCATATAAATGAGTTCCATTACTATAAAGGCACCTAATATATTACCAAATAAACGTAATGCCAATGAGGTTGGTTTTATTAAATAGTCAAGAATATTAAAAGGTAACATTACTGGTGTTGGCTTAACAAAGCTCTTTAGCCAGCCGCCTGGTCCCTTATATCTTATTCCTGCATAAATCACAACACAAATTGACATTATTGCCAAACATATAGAAACGTTAATATTCCTAGCGGGAGGTCTTAACTTAAAACCCTCTTCTCCACCTGGTATTATATTGAATATAGAGACTGTATTTGCTAATACCAAAAAAAGCAAAACAGTACCAATATATGGTGCAAATGCCTTCCAGTGGTGCGGACCAATTGCATCCTTTACCAGATTATTGATAAAATCTACTATTATCTCTGCAATGTTCTGTCTCTTATTTGGAACTAATGAAAGCTTACGAGTAAGAAAAATAGCAAGTAAAATCATTACTGCCATTATAATCCACATAGTCACTACAAGATCTGAAACAGGAATGGTAAAACCAAACAATTCGATTTCAAAAGCTGTATGGGATTCCATCGCATGAGTAAGTTTTTCGCCCACTATATCACCTTCTCTCCAAATTGATTTTTCGTAATGCCCAATGCCTCTGTTATAGCATTTATAATAGTTATTAAAACTATTGAAAGGGATCCTATCAACGCCGCAACAAATGTATAAACACCAAAATTTAAAGCTAAAACAACTGTTATTCCAACTATAATCAAACCAAACACATAAATCATAATGCCTATTACAATTGTGAGTGTTTTATTTGAACTTTTACTCAGATATTTTATCATCGACTCAAGTACCCAAAATCTTAATAGGGAAAAAAATGTACCCAAAGTCAAAGCAAATATCATAGGTATTTTTTGATATTTGCTAAAAAAACATACTATAGATATTAAGAAGTACAAAATAAACACTCTTTTAATAAAAAACTTCAAAATATTACTCATAGTCAAATTTATTGCTCTTTTCTTCACAAAAAGTAGTTAAGTTTTCAGATTAATATTACGATATCTATTTAGGTCATTTTTATATGCATGTTAAGCTGGCATAAAGTGGATACCATTAAATTATTTTTAATAATAGCACACAGAATTTACTAAAGCAATATTAATTATTATTTTTTACGAAAGTAAATTCTACTATTCGACATTA